>DATLZC010000022.1:0-8283 GCA_035574215.1 Dehalococcoidia bacterium
CCGGGGCGCCGTGCCGCCCGGCACGTCACGCGAGGCCACGGACCTGCGAACGTCGATCTGAAGCGCGTCGTGGTCGAAGAGAGGCGAGAAGCGCCGCAGGTCGTCGAGCGAGAGCTGCCGGAGGGAGAGCCGCCGCTCCTCGCAGAAGCGGATGAGCTCGCCGACGGCGCGGTGCGCCTCCCGGAACGGCAGGCCCTTGCGCGTCAGGTAGTCGGCGAGGTCGGTGGCCAGGAGGAATCCCTCGGCGGCCGCGCGCCGCGCGCGCCCGGCGTCGACGTCGAGGCGCGGGAGCATGGCTGCGAAGACGCGCAGCGTCGCCAGCAGCGTGTCCTCAGCGGCGAAGAAGAGGGCCTTGTCCTCCTGCAGGTCGCGGTTGTAGGCGAGGGGCTGGCCCTTGAGCACGCCGAGCATCGCCATCAGATGGCCGTGGACGACGGCAGCGCGCGCCCGGGCGAGCTCGGCGACGTCGGGGTTCTTCTTCTGCGGCATGATGCTCGAGCCGGTCGCGAATTCGTCGGGCAGGCGGATGAAGCCGAACTCCGCCGTCGACCACAGCGCGACCTCTTCCGCGAGCCGCGAGAGATGCGTCATGCAGAGCGCTGCCGCCGCCAGGAACTCGACCACGAAGTCGCGGTCGGAGACGGCGTCGATGCTGTTCGCGCTGATGCGGGCGAAGCCGAGCGCCTCGGCGACGAAGGCCCGGTCCAGGGGATAGGGCGATCCTGCGAGGGCGCCGCTGCCGAGCGGGAGGACGTCGGCGCGCCGGTAGCAGTCGGCGAAGCGCTCGGCGTCGCGGTCGAGCTGCTCGAAATACGCGAGCAGATGGTGCGCGAACAGCACGGGCTGCGCCCGTTGCAGATGGGTGTACCCGGGCATGATCACGCGGCGATGCCGCTCGGCGAGCTCGAGCAGCGCCTCCTGTAGCGCGCGAACCTCTGCGATCGTCCGTGCGATGGCGCCCTTGGCGTACAGCCGCAGGTCGGTCGCCACCTGATCGTTCCGGGAGCGCGCGGTATGGAGCCGGCCCGCCGCGGGCCCGATCTTCTCCGCGAGCCGCGCCTCGATGTTCATGTGGACGTCTTCGAGCTCGCGCCGCCAGGGGAACGTCCCCGTCTCGACCTCCCGCTCGATCTCGCGCAGCCCCTCGACGATGGCGGCGGCGTCGGCTTCGGGGATGATGCCCTGCTTCGCGAGCATGCGCGCATGGGCAATGGACCCGGCGATGTCCTCGCGGTAGAGCCGGCGGTCCACGTCGACGGAGGCCGTGTAGGCTTCGACGAGCTGGTGCGTCTCGGCGGCGAAGCGGCCGCTCCAGGGCTTCTCGGTGGCCATCGGGCGGATTGTAGCGTACCGGCCCGGGTTCAGGCGGCGAAGGGCGGGAGTTCGCGCAGCTCCGCGATGTTCCCGATGACGTAGTCGGGCTTCATCAGCGGATCCGCCGGGTCGACGCTGTCGGGGCCGGGCGTCTGCCAGCCGGGCGGCAGCTCCGGCGCTCCCGGGTCGACCTCGCGGCCGGGATGGGTGCGCCAGACGCTGGTCATGCCGAGGGCGTTCGCGCCCCGCACGTCGGCGACGAGGTTATCGCCGACCATCGCGCAGTGCTCCGGCGGCAGGCCGAGGTCGTGCAGCGCCCGCTCGAACAGCTTCGGGTGCGGCTTGAGGTACCCGACGTCGCAGGAGACGGCGAGCGTCTCGAAGTAGGCGGCGAGGCCGCAGTCGGCGAGCTCCTGGCGAAAGCGGGGCCCACCGTACATCCGGTTGGTGACGCAGCCGATGCGGAAGCCGCGCGAGCGCAGCCACTCCAGCGTCGGCAGGACGTCGTCGAACAGCGCGCGCCCGAAGAACGGGCCGCCGAGGTTCCAGGCGTCCCAGACCTCGGCCGCCCGCTCCCGTGGCAGGTCGAGGCCGTGGCGCCGCAGCACGTCGTGGACGATGCCGACGAAATCGGGGCTCACGCGGTCGGTCGCGAAGGCGCGGTCGTCCGCCTCCGAGACGGCGAGCCGGATATCGCGGCCGATGAACTGCCGCTCGCCGGCCGTGGGATCGATGCCCCACGAGCGCAACAGCTCGGAGATACGACGCACCGTCTCGCCGCGGATGCGCTCGACAGGCGGCATGTTGGGGAAATGCCACAGCGTATCGCCGAGGTCGAACAGGACGGCCTCGATGGGCATAGCAGTCGTTCCTCCGGGGCGCTCGCGCATAGTACCCGCGGGGCGAGCCTCGGACAACGTTCGCCGCCGGGTTCCCGCCCGAGTCTCGCGTTGTTAGACTCGCGCGGAACGACGAAGAAAGGAGCGGCATGGAGCCATGCGGTTAAAGGACAGGGTCGCCATCGTGACGGGCGGGGGCACCGGGATCGGGCGGGCCATCGCCCTGGAGTTCGCCCGCGAGGGGGCGAAGGTGGTGGTCTCCGACGTCGACGAGACGACGGGGGAGGCCACCGCGCGGGACATCGTGGCCGCGGGCGGGATCGCGCGGTTCGTCCGATGCGATGTCGCGCGGGAGGACGAGGTCCTCGCGCTCGTCGACGCAGCGGAGCGCGAATACGGCGGCGTCGACATCATGGTCAACAACGCGGGCATCGCCCGGCCCGACGACTGGGAGGCCACGATGGCCGTGAACCTCGACGGCGTCTACTTCGGGGTGAAGCACACGGCCGAGCGCATGGCGGCCCGGGAGCGCGGCGTCATCATCAACCTGGCGTCGGTGCTGGGCCTGGTGGGGCTGGGCATGGCCGGGGCGTACACGGTGTCGAAGCACGCGGTCATCGGCCTCACGAAGGAGTGGGCGATCCGCTACGCGCAGCGGGGCGTGCGCGTGGTGGCCATCTGTCCGGGGTTCATCGAGACGAAGATGAACCAGCCCATCCTCGACAGTCCCGAACTCACCGCCTGGATCAACCAGCAGACGCCGATGGGCCGCATGGGCAAGCCGGAGGAGGTCGCGAAGGTCGCGGCGTTTCTCGCGTCGGACGACGCCTCCTACGTCACCGGCGCCTTCTACACCGTCGACGGCGGCTGGACCGCGCGCTGAACGGCGCCGGGCCTCAGATGCGGTCGGGATACCAGAAGTGGTACGCGCAGGGCGGGAGCGCCGCCTCGAGCCGGTCGATGGCCGCCGCGGGTGTGGGCGTTCTCGGCTCGAGGCATTCGACCACGCTCCGTTGTCCCAGCAGCGCGAGCACCGCATCGTAGCGGTCGAGACGGACGGCGTTCGCGCCGGGCGCGACGAGGAACTCGGCGTCCTCCGCGGAGAGGCGGACGCCGACGTCGCCGATGGCCAGCGCCACATGGGGGCCGGGCGTCACGCGAGCCGCGCGGCGGAACAGGGGAAGCAGGCCGCGAAGGACTCGGTCGGGACTCACGAGAAGCTGCATATCGGGAGCGCGCCCGGTGGGACGCGACTCCGCCCCGGGGCAGGCGCGGAACGCGTCCGCGATAGCGCTGTCGGCGGGCGCCTGGCAGTACACCATCGTCAGGCCGAGCGCCGAGGCGCGCCGGGCGGCGTCAGCGACGAGCGCCTGCGCCGCGCCTCGCGCTGAGGGCAGCGTCTCGCATTCGAGGACCACCAGCCGCTGCCGCTGCGCTTCGACCTGGCCGCGAAGATAAGCGACGATGCGCCCCTGGCGTTCGGCGACGAGGAAGAATCGCGGGTCGTCGTTCGCCCACCAGAAGTGGTCGCGCCAGTAGCGCTCGCTCCGCACCACCGCGCCGGTCGCCCGGCGCGTCGCGCGCGACAAGACGCGACGGATGGCGGGCAGGTCGGCGACGCCGAAGCCCCGAACCGCGTACGGGCGGTCCGCGCCCACGCCCGCCAATTCGGCGACCGGCGCGCGCAGATACGGCTGCGCGACGACCCGCCAGCCGAGGCGCTCGTACAGCGGCATGACGCCCGTGTACAGGAACGAGATGGCGTACCCTCGCCGCTCCATGACACCGATGGCGTCGGTGAGGAGCGCTGACGCCAGCGCGCGGTGACGGAAGTCGGGATGGGTCGCGACGGAGCCGATACCCGCGGCCCGCAACGGGACGCCGCGCACGCGCATCCGCCGGTCGAAGATACGCACGTAGGCCACGATCCGCCCGTCCATCTCGGCGACGCGTCCCTGCCAGGGGCGGAAGGTGGAGTCGTACAGGTGCTGCTTCACGAAGTGGTCGGCCGGCGTGCCCACGAAACACGTGCGCAGGAGGTCGAACACCTGCGGCAGATCGGGCGGCCGCAACGAGCGGAGGACGGACTGGCCCGTAGTCATCGCCCGTGATAATACAGGGCAGCGATTCGAAAGGGGGCAGCGGTGCCCGACGCCGTCATCAACGGAATCACCATCCACTGGGAGGAGTGGGGGTCGGGGTTCCCCATCCTCCTGACGCACGGGTACGGCGCCACGGGGCGTATGTGGCGGGGCCAGGGCGAGGCGCTCGGAGACCGATACCGGGTGATCGCATGGGACATGCGGGGCCATGGCGGCACCGACAGCCCGCCCGACCCGAAGGCGTACAGCGAGGCGCTCACCATCGCCGACATGGCGGGGCTCCTGGACCACCTCGGCGAGCGAGAGGCGGTGGTGGGAGGGCTGTCCCTGGGCGGGTACATGTCGCTGGCGTTCTACGTCGCCCATCCCGAGCGCGTGCGCGCGCTCGTCCTGTGCGACACGGGGCCCGGATACCGCAATCCCGACGCCCGGGCGCAGTGGAACGACTTCGCCTTCGGCATGGCGAAGCGTCTGCGTGAGGAGGGGCTCGAGGCCCTGCGCGGGAGCCCCGAGATCGAGGCGACGCGGGCGCTGCACCGTTCGGCGGAGGGGCTCGCCATGGCCGCGGAGGGCATGCTCGCGCAGTTCGATTCGCGGATTATCGACGCCCTTCCGTCCATCGCCGTGCCCACCCTCATCATCGTCGGCGAGCACGACAAGCGGTACTTCGCGGGGACGGACTACATGGCGGCGAAGATCCCGGGCGCGCGCAAGGTAGTGATTCCCGGCGCGGGTCACGCCGCCAACATCGACCAGCCGGAATTCTTCAACCGCACCGTGCGGGAGTTCCTCGAGAGCATCGGCCTGTAGGCTTCACGCCGGTGCGGCGCGGCGCGCGTAATCGGCGAGCGCGAGGCGCACGGCGTCGGCGGCGAGCGCGGCGCAGTGGATCTTGCTCGAGGGGAAGCCGCCCGCGGCCTCCGCGATGGCGTCGCGGTCGAGCTGCGACGCCGCATCGAGAGACAGGCCTTCCAGGAGCTCGGTGGTCAGGCTCAGCGCCGCGATGGACCCGCCGCACCCCTGCGCGGTGAACCGCGCCGCCGTGATGCGCCCGTCGTCGACCCGCAGCATGAACGTCGCGCTGTCCCCGCAGACGGGATTCCGCACGACGGCGACGCCGTTGGCGTTCTGGAGGACGCCGGTGTTCCGCGGCGTCCGCAGATGCTCGATCAGCAGGTCGCTGTAGCCCCCGCTCACGCCCACAGTGTACGCCGCCCGGAAGCCGGCGTCAGGATTCGGCGAAGCCGGTGAGCCGGGGCGTGCCCACGTCCCGTCCCTGCGCCAGCACGCGGATCCGGCCGAGGCCCGCGGGGTCGAGCAGCTCGGTCACGGCCCGCCGGCGCGCGTAGTACTCCTCGAGGGCCGACGGGTCCTCGCGCTGCACGCGCTCGATGGCCTCGCCGATTCCGAGCGCGGCCAGGAAGCGCGCCTGCGTCGTGAACCCCAGCGTCGTGAGCCCTTCCTCCTCGCCCGTGCGCATGAGCGTCGTGAAGTCCACCGACGCCGTGATGTCCTGCCTCCCGATGCGGGCGTAGGGGTCCGTCGATGGATTGTGACGGTAGAAGCAGAGCAGGGTGCCCTGCGTGCGCCAGGGAGCGTACAGCTCCTCGGCCGGGTAGCCGTAATCGAAGGTGAGGACGAACCCGCGGCGCAGCGCGCGTGCGACATCGCGCATCCAGCGGACGGCCGCGAGATTCACTTCGGCGTCGCATCCCTCGCCCGGGCGCAACGCGAGCCGGTCGAAGTAGGCCTCGATCTCGGGCGTAGAGGGCGGGCGCAGCGCTTCGGCGAAGCCGTCGCCGTCGCGGACCACGTACACCTCCAGCAGGCGGCCGTCGCGCACGGTCACGCGGTGGACGGGCAGGGCGTCGAGGAACTCGTTGCTGAGGACGCAGCCCTCGATGCCGTCGGGCGGCGCGTCCGCCCACGAGACCGCGCCGTCGGGGAGCCCCAGCGCCGCCAGTGTCCGCCGCTGCCGCTCGAGGAGGGTGTCGCTGGCCTCGATGAGCACGTAGCGGATGGCGGAGGCGAACGCCGTGTCCCGGGTCGACGCCCAGCGGAGGATGTCGCGGGCCAGCAGCCCGGTTCCCGGCCCGTACTCGACGACGTCGAAGCGCGCAGGCCGGCCCATCGCCTCCCACAGCTCGCGGAGCTGGCGTCCCGCGAGGGCGCCGAACAGGGGGTGAACCTCCGGGCTCGTGAGGTAGTCGCCTCGCCGCCCCATCGGCTCGCGGGTGACGTAGTACCCGTGGAGGGGGTGGTAGAGGGCGAGCTCCATGAACTCGCGGAAGGTGATCCCGCCCGTCTCGTCGATCCGCCGCAGGATCGTCTCACGGAGCAGCGCGTTCTCGGTGGCGGGCTCGAAGTCGTCGGCGGTCACGTCCGCATCGTAGCAGCGGGACGCGCGAGGCGCAGGGAGCGCCGCGTCACGTCTGCCGCTGCTCGCGGGCGCGCCGCTCGGCCTGCTCGCGGAACCAGCGCACGATGGGCGACGGCTCCAACGGCTGCCAGCGCTTTCGCCACTCGTCGAAGTCGCCGGGCCAGGGCTCCTCGAAGTGCGCGACGAAGCCGGGTGCGGGCGCATCGCGAAGCGTCGCCAGCGCCGCGCGAATGACGCGGAGCTGCATGCCGCGGTCGTTCGGCATGCCCAGCGTGTGGCCGAAGGGGAACTCCACGGCGAGCGTCCGGGGGACCCCCATGCGCTCCGCGAAGAACGGCATCATGGTCACGAAGACCGTACTGAGCCCCGCAGCCTCGAACGTACGCGCCAGCACGGGCGCGTTCCGGCAGCAGTCCGGTCAGGCGGGGGTGAGGAGGACGGCGTCGACCTCCTCCTGCTTCATGCGTCGGGCGACCTCGGGGCCGTACGTGCGCTGCCACGCCTCCGTCCCGCCCTGGTAACCCATGAAACTGTAGTGCGTGGGCGCGAGCGCGCCGATCTCGCCGGCCGTCTCGAGCTCCTCGAAGCGGCGCAGCGGCAGCGCGATGTTCATGTCGGCGAGCAGATCCTCGGTGTTGATGTGCAGATGGGCGACGCCGATGTCCTCCTGCCTGGTGTCGCGGGGGATGGCGCGGTACGTCGGGTCGCCCCACAGAGGTTCCCGGCGCTCCCGGTCGACGTCGAACGGCGGCTGCGACGCCCGGAGGTAGATCCCGGCCGTGGTCACGAGGGCGAACCGGCAGGCCGAGAGCGGCTTCGTGAGGGGCGTCCAGGGGATAGACGCTGGCTCGGGAATCGCGAGCGTCTGGTAGTACCCCGCGATGCTGCGGGGAAGCCACTTGAAGCTGTCGACGGGCACGGGTCGCCTCCGGCCGCACGGCGCGGCGGAGCCAGGATAGCAGGCCGGGCGCTTCCGAACCCGCGTCAGCGGACGGGCTCGGCGCCGCGCTCCGGGGCCTTCGCCCACAAGCCCTCGTCCGCCCAGACCAGCAACGCAGGCAGTACGAGGAGCGCGCTCAACAGCGAGAGCCCGATGTTCAACGCGGTCACCTGACCGAAGCTTTCGAGCAGCGGGAAGCCCGAGAACGCGAGGACGCCGAAGCCGCCCATCACGGTGAGGCCCGAAGCAGTGATCGCGCGCCCGATACGGTGCGAGGCGAGCTCCATCGCCTCCCGCGGGCTCGCGCCCCGTTCGCGCTCCTCGTAGTAGCGCGCCATCAGCAGCAGGCTGAACTCCGTCCCCATCGCGATGATGAGCGGTCCGGAGACCGACGTGAGCGGGTTGAGCTCCACCTGAAACGCGTACAGCACGACGGACGAGCTCCCGAGGGCGAGCATCACCGGCAGGATCGGCGCGACGGCGCGAACCGGGTTGCGGTACGCCAGGATCATGAGGACGAAGATGGCCCCGAGGGCGGCGAACGACATAAGGTCCCGGTTCGCCGACAGCGCGTCGACCGCTTCGACGCCGATGACGGCGAGGCCGGCGGGCTTCACGAGCACGCCCGGCGGCGGATTGAGGCCCGCCGCGATCTCGTCGATGACCTGCTTGCGCTCCTGGAGCGAAATGGGGCCGATGGCGAAAATC
>DATLZC010000023.1:0-8178 GCA_035574215.1 Dehalococcoidia bacterium
CCGCGTCGCCGACGCCGGGCGGCCCGGTGCGCCCGCCGAGCACCGGCAACGGCGGGTACCTGAGCCAGGACGCCGCCGGCGGCTTCTCCTGGATCGCCCTCGCGGGTCTGGCGATCGGCGCGCTGGCGCTGACGCTGGGCGGCGCGGCGGTCCGGAAGGTCTCCCGGTAGCGTGAGGCCCTAGACGGCCGAATCGAACGGGGCCTGTCCCTCCCGCGAGGGGCAGGCCCCTTCGTTCGCCCGGCGCCGCCGCCGGCTCCCCCACCAATGAAGGGCAGGCTTCAGCCTGCCCGGCGGTGGAGCGAGGGCGCTTCGGCCGCGGGGGAGCGCTTCCCCTGGCCATGAAGGCCACCCTTCAGGGTGGCCGACGCCCCATGGGTTTGGGGGCGCGCCCCGGGGGACATGGATCCCCGGCCACGCTAAAGCGTGGCCTTCATGAAGGGGGGAGGGCATGCGGCCGGCGCCCCTTTCCCCCATGAAGGGCAGGCTTCAGCCTGCCCGGCGGTCGACCCAAGCCCCGCCGGCCACGCTGAAGCGTGGCCTTCATGAAGGGGAACGGGCATGCGGCCGGCGCCCTTTTCCCCATGAAGGGCAGGCTTCAGCCTGCCCGGGGTGGCCCAGGATTCGCCGGCCACGCTGAAGCGTGGCCTTCATGAAAGGGGGGAGGGCGTGTCCCGTCACCGGTGGGGGGAACGGGCACGCGGCCGGCGCCCCTTCTTCCGGTGAAGGGCAGGCTTCAGCCTGCCCGGCGGCGGACCGAGGGCGGGCCAGCCACGCTGAAGCGTGGCCTTCATGAAAGGGGAAGGCGCGGTGGCCCCATGGTTCGCCGGCCACACTGAAGCGTGGCCTTCACAAAGGGAGAAGGGCGTGTCCCGTCACCGGTGGGGGGAACGGGCACGCGGCCGGCGCCCCTTTTCCCCGATGAAGGGCAGGCTTCAGCCTGCCCGGCGGTCGACCCAAGCCCCGCCGGCCACACTGAAGTGTGGCCTTCACGCTGGGGGAAGGCGCGGCCGCGCACGCGCCGATACATACGGAAGGACGGTGGACGTGGACGACCGCATGACCCGGTTGGGACGCTTGTTGCGGAACCGGCGCGCCCTGTGGGCCGCCGTGGGCGGGCTCGCGGCCCTCGCCGTCGCGGGGGCGGTCATCGGCGTCCTCCTCGCCGGGCGCGGCGGCTCGCAGGCCCACGCCACGGCCCCCACGCCGACGGCCACGCCGTCGCCTCGCGCGACCCCCTCGCCCACGCCGACGGCGACGCCGACGCCTGCGCCCACGGGGCCCGGCTTCGAGGGCGGGCCGGCGGGCGCGTACGAGGGCCGCGCCGCCGAGACGGGCCATCGCCTCGTCATTCCGTCCATCGGCGTCGACGCGCCGGTCACGATGCGCACGGTGCCGCCCAGCGGCGTCATGGGGAATCCCAACGGTCCGTGGGACGTCACGTGGTACGACTTCTCGCACTTCCCGGGGCTCGGTGGCTATCCGGGCGGGGGCGGCAACGCCGTCTTCGCGGGGCACGTCGACTACGTGAACGTGGGGCCGGCGGTGTTCGCGCGGGTCGCGACGCTCACGCCGGGCGACGTCATCGAGGTGCGGCGGGCCGACGGCGTGGTGGTGCGCTACGCCGTGGAGTCGGTGCAGCGGGTGAGCCCGGCGTCGGGCGACTGGGCGTCGATCCTGTCGGCGGAGCCGGGGCGGGAGACGGTCACGCTCATCACGTGCGGGGGGACGTTCAACCCCGCGACCCGGGAATACGACATGCGCGTGGTGGTGAAGGGCGTCCGCACGCCGTAGGGGCGCGCCGCCCGCCGCACCCGCCTTGTCTCGTCCCATCCCCGCCTTCCCCATGCATGAAGGGCAGGCTTCAGCCTGCCCGGGGTCGGCCCATGGTTCGCCGGCCACACTGAAGTGTGGCCTTCATGAAAAGGGGGAACGTGTGGCGTTCATCGAGGGGGAACGGGGCATGCGGCCGGCGCCCCTTCTTCCGGATGAAGGGCAGGCTTCAGCCTGCCCGGGGCGACCCCATGGTTCGCCGGCCACACTGAAGTGTGGCCTTCATCGGTGGGGGAAGGCGTGGTGGCCCCACGGTTCGCCGGCCACGCTGAAGCGTGGCCTTCACAAAGGGGGAAGGGCGTGTCCCGTCACCGGTGGGGGAACGGGGCATGCGGCCGGCGCCCCTTTCCTCCATGAAGGGCAGGCTTCAGCCTGCCCGGCGGTGGACCCATGGTGGGCCGGCCACACTGAAGTGTGGCCTTCATGAAAGCGGGAGCGGCCGTCGCCCCATCGCCGGAGGTACGGTCCGGGTCACACGGCCGGCCGGACAGGCCCGCCGGTGCGGAAGAGCCCCGTGGTAGAATCGCGGGAGGGCGTCGCGTGCGGGAGGAGACCGAGCGCTGGTGGCGGCGCGCGTTGGAGGACATGAAGACGGCGCGCGTCACCCTGGCGGGCGAACGGTGGTCCGCGACCGCGTTCTTCGCGCAACAGGCCACGGAAAAGGCTTTGAAGGCGTTGTGGGTCGAGCGCACGGGAGAGCCGCCAGCCAGAACGCACGATGTGGTCCGTCTCGCGGAGATGACCGGTTGCCCGGTCGGACGGGACGCGCTGGACCAGCTCAGCCGGGCGTACCTGCTGTCGAGATATCCCGACGCCGGAAGCGACCCGGAGACCGACGTCGATGAGCCCGCGGCGAGGCGGCTCGTGACCGCGGCGGAAGAGGCGCTGGCATGGGTGGAACGACAGTTATCGACAACGTTGTCGCGCGATTGAGCAAGCGGCTCGCCGAACGGCTCGACCTGTATGCGCTCATTCTGTTCGGGTCGCGCGCGCATGGCGCCGCGACGCCAGAGAGCGACTACGACTTCGTGGTCGTGTCCCCGGACTTCGAGGGCATACCGTTTCTCGAGCGCGGACGGCTGTTGCTGCCGCTCCGCGAACCCGGCGCCTCGTATGACTTCCTGTGTTATACGCCGGAGGAGTTCGAGCGGCTCGCGAGTCAGGCGACCATGGTACGCGACATCGCCCGCGAGGGCCGCTGGCTCGTGAAGCCGCGGCGACGGAGGGTCCACGCCGAACAGCCCGCGTCGCCCGTCGAGTAGTGCGTCCCTGCGACAGGCCGCCTCGGGGGTTCGATCCCGGGGGTCATACTGAGCCCGAGCGCAGCGAGGGCGAAGCATCTCTCGTCCCCGTGGAGGGCGATACGCGCGGGGCGACCGCCTTCGTAGGCGCAGGGAAGGTCTCGCCCGTGAGGGTGACGTGCGGGCGGGGGAGGAGAGATGCTTCGTCGGCCTGCGGCCTCCTCAGCATGACAGCGTTCCCTCCCTCTCGGTGAAGGGCAGGCTTCAGCCTGCCCGGGGCGACCCCATGGTCTGCCGGCCACACTGAAGTGTGGCCTTCATCGGTGGGGGAAGGCGTGGTGGCCCCACGGTTCGCCGGCCACACTGAAGCGTGGCCTTCACAAAGGGGGAAGGGCGTGTCCCGTCACCGGTGGGGGGAAGGGGCATGCGGCCGGCGTCCTTTTCCCCATGAAGGGCGGGCTTCAGCCTGCCCGGCGGTGGGCCCATGGATCGCCGGCCACGCTGAAGCGTGGCCTTCATAGTGGGGGGAACCCGTGGTGTCGTATCGTCTCGCCGGCCACACTGAAGTGTGGCCTTCACAAAGTGGGAGGGCGTGGCGTGGGCGGGCGAATTGAGCGAAGAAGGGGGAATTGGTATGCTTGTTCTAGCATTTGCGCGGCGCAGCCCGCTCGCCCGTAGCGAAGGACCGTAGATCCGCATGACCACCGAACCCAACATCGGCAGGATCCGTCCCGTCCGCATCGAAGACGAGATGCGGACCTCGTACCTCGACTACGCGATGAGCGTCATCGTCGCGCGCGCCCTGCCCGACGTGCGCGACGGCCTGAAGCCGGTGCAGCGGCGGATCCTGTACGCGATGGCGGAGCTCGGGCTGCGGCCGAACGCCGCCTTCAAGAAGAGCGCCCGCATCGTGGGCGAGGTCCTCGGGAAGTACCACCCCCACGGCGACAGCCCGGTGTACGAAGCGATGGTCCGCATGGCGCAGGACTTCTCCATGCGCTATCCGCTCGTCGACGGGCAGGGGAACTTCGGGAGCGTCGACAATGACCCGCCCGCGGCCATGCGGTACACGGAGGCGCGCCTCGCGCCCATCGCCGAGGAGCTGCTCGCCGACATCGACCGCAACACGGTCGACTTCGCGCCCAACTTCGACGACAGCCTGAAGGAGCCGGTGGTCCTGCCGGCGCGGCTGCCGAACCTGCTGGTGAACGGCGCCGCGGGCATCGCCGTGGGCATGGCGACGAGCATCCCGCCGCACAACCTCGGCGAAATCTGCGACGCCATCTGCCTCCTCATCGAGAACCCCGAGGCGACCACCGAGGAGCTGTGCGAGGTCGTGAAAGGCCCCGACTTCCCGACGGGCGGCATCATCTACCGCATGCGCCGGGACACGACCGTGGACGCTGACGGCAACCGCAAGGAGATCAAGGTCGACGGCATCCGCGCGGCGTACGCCGACGGGCGCGGTCGCATCGTGATGAAGGCGCGGGCGCGCATTGAGGAGTCGGCCCGGGGCGGCCGCGAGCAGATCGTGGTCACCGAGCTGCCGTATCAGGTGAACAAAGCGGCGCTGGTCCAGCGCATCGCCGAGCTCGTCAAGGACCGCAAGATCGACGGCATCAGCGACCTGCGGGACGAGTCGGACCGGCACGGGATGCGCATCGTGATCGAGCTGGCGCGCGGTGGGCAGGCGCGCCGCGTGTTGAACGCGCTTTACCGCTACACGGCGATGCAGTCGGCGTTCCCGGTGAACATGGTCGCGCTGGTGGACGGCCAGCCGCGGACGCTGGGGCTCAAGGAAGCGCTGCTGCACTACATCGACCACCGCCGCGTGGTGATCCGGAGGCGGACGGAGTTCGACCTCGAGAAGGCGCGCGAGCGCGAGCACATCCTGCAGGGCTACCTCATCGCGCTGAACGACCTCGACGCCGTGATCCAGACCATCCGGAAGGCGAAGTCGGCCGACGACGCCAAGAGCAAGCTGATGGGCAGGCCGTGGAAGATGTCGGAGCGTCAGGCGCAGGCCGTGCTCGACATGCAGCTCCGCCGCCTGGCCCAGCTCGAGCGTCAGAAGATCGAGGAGGAGTACAAGGAGGTCATCCAGCAGATCAACTACCTGGAGGACCTGCTGGCCAATCCACGCAAGATCGACTTCCTCATCGCGGAAGACGCGCAGGACATCAAGAAGAAGTACGGCGACGAGCGCCGCACGCTCATCCTGAGCGAGGAAGCGGAGGAGGTCAGCGACGAGGACCTCATCGCGCATCAGGAGGTCGTCGTCACCCTCAGCCAGCGGGGGGCCATCAAGCGGCAACCGCTGGAGACGTACCGTGTGCAGCGGCGCGGAGGCCGCGGCGTGACGGGCATGGTCACCCGCGAGGCCGACGCCGTGCACCGGCTCATCGTCTGCGACACGCACGACCACCTGCTCTACTTCACCGAGCGCGGCCGCGTGTTCCAGAGCAAGGCGTACGAGGTGCCGGACGCGAAGCGCACCGCGCGTGGTGTGGCGCTGGTGAACATCGTCGACTGCCCGCCGGGCGAGTCGGTGACGGCGCTGGTGGCGGTCCACGACTACGACAAGGACTACATGGTGATGGCCACCGCCAAGGGCGAGGTGAAGAAGACGCCGCTGAGCGAATTCAAGCAGGTGCGGCGGAACGGCCTCATCGCCATGGACCTCGAGCCCGACGACCACCTCGTGAACGCACGGCTCGCTACGGACGACGACGACATCGTGCTGGTGACGAGCGACGGCCAGGCGATTCGCTTCCCCGTGCGGGAGCTGCGGGCGGCGTCGCGGGCCAGCGGCGGCGTGCGGGGCATCAAGCTGAACCCCGGCGCTTCGGTCATCGGCATGGACGTCGTGGTCCCGGGCCATCAGCTCTTCACGATTTCGGAGAAGGGCTTCGGCAAGCGGACGCCGCTGGACGAGTACCCGCGTCACCACCGGGGCGGCGGTGGCGTGCGGACGTACAACATCACGCCGAAGACGGGCCCGCTGGTGGCGGCGCGCACCGTGAACGCGGACCAGGAGCTGGTGCTGGTGTCTCGCGAAGGCATCATTCTTCGCACGCGGATGGACAGCATCCGGCAGACGGGCCGCGCCGCCCAGGGCGTCTCGGTGATGAACATCAGCGAAGGGGACGCCGTCGCCGCGATGGCGGTGGTGACGCTGGGGAACAACGGCTCGCCCGGCCGGACGCCCGCCGCGTCCCCGAACGGCGACGCAGGCGACGCGAACTCCCCGAAGCCATCCCGCCGCTCCGCCGCGAAGGCTCCGGGCCGCGCCGCGGGCAAGAAGAGCGCGCCGCCGCGCCGCAAGCCCCGCGAGACGACGTGAGGGGCGCGTTGCGCGCCGGGCGCCGGCCCGCGTAGGATGGCGCCGTGGCGCTCCGCATCGTTTCCTTCGAGCCTGCGCACCTCGACGACGCCGCCGAGCTGCTCGCGAGCCGCCACCGCCGCGACCGCGCCCGCGAGCCGCGGCTGCCCGCCGCCTTCGAACGGCCCGACGCCGTCCGTCCCCTGATCGAGCATGCCTTCGACGCGCCGGGCGCGCGCGGCGTCGTCGCCCTGCGAGGCGGCGCGCCGATCGGATTTCTCGTAGCCGCGCCGCAACTCATCCCCCAGACGCACGCCATGAGCCAGTACTTCCCTCTGCGTGGGGCCTTCAGTTGGTATCCGCATCACGCGGTGGCGCCGGGCGAGGACGCTCGCGAGGTGTACCGCGCCATGTACGCGCACCTGGCGGACGCGCTCGTCCGCGCAGGGCTGTTCGCCCATTTCGTCGAGACACCGGCCCGTGACGCGGACGCTCAGGAGGCGCTCGTCTCGCTCGGCTTCGGCCGCGACCTCTGCGCCGCGGTTCGCGAGGTCGATTTTCCGGTCAGCGGCGGGGCCGACGTCGACGTCCACGTCGCGTCGACAGAGGACCTCGACGTGGTGATGGGGCTGGTGGGCGAGCTCGCGCTGCATCACGCCCTCTCGCCCATCTTCTTCCCGGCCGTCCCGGAGGCGCAGCCTGCGCAGCGGGAGTTCCAGCGGAACGCGCTCGCCGACCCCGCGAATGCGCACTTCATCGCGTACCGTGACGGGCGCGCGGTCGGGATGCAGACGTTCCTCGCGTCGGGGCTGCTGAATCCGATGTGCGCGCCGGAGGGCTCCGTGTACCTGTTCCAGGGCATCGTGAGCAAAGGCGCGCGATTCGGCGGTGTGGGGAAGGCGCTGCTGGCGCGGACCATGGCGTGGGCGAGAGACCGGGGCTACCGCTACTGCTCCCTGCACTACGCGACGGCCAACCTCGAGGGGGCGGCGTTCTGGACGTCGCAGGGATTCGAGCCCGTCTCCTATCGCCACTGCCGCCGAATCGACGAGCGCGTCCTATGGGCGACGGGGTGACGTCGATCGAAGGCGTGCGCATCCGCGACGCGACGGCGGCGGACCTTCCGTGCATCGTCGACCTCCTCCAGCAGGAGTCGCTGGGAGACGAGCGCCGGGAAGACCCAGGCCCGCCGCTCCCCGACGCCTACGTGCGCGCCTTCGAAGCCATCGAGGCCGACCCGCGCCAACGTCTGCTGGTGGCCGAGGTGGGCGGCGAGGTGGTCGGGACCTTCGTGTTCATCGTGATCCCGAACCTGTCGTATCGTGGGCGCCCGGTGGCGCAGGTGGAGAACGTGGTCGTCGATGAGCCATGGCGGGGTCGGGGCGTCGGCGAAGCGATGATGCGGTGGGCCATCGAGGAGGCCCGGCGGGCTGGCTGCTTCCGCGTGCAGCTCACGAGCAACAAGGCGCGCAAGGACGCCCACCGGTTCTACGAGCGGCTCGGCTTCGTCGCGACGCACGAGGGGTTCAAGCTGTACCTGTCGTGAGGCGCACCGGGGAACCGACCCACGGCCGGGACGGTGGGGCGCAATCCGTTTTCCGAAATGAAGGCCACGCTTCAGCGTGGCCGGCGGACCATGGGGCCACGCCGGGCAGGCTGAAGCCTGCCCTTCATGGAGGAAAGGGGCGTCGGCCGCATGCCCCTTCCCCCCACCGGTGACGGGACACGCCCTTCCCCCTTTGTGAAGGCCACGCTTCAGCGTGGCCGACGAGACGATACGGCA
>DATLZC010000024.1:0-12023 GCA_035574215.1 Dehalococcoidia bacterium
CGTTGCGTAAATTGAATGCTTGCTCTAGAATAACGATTCCAGAGCGCGCGCTCAACCGCACGCTGTCGTCTCGGCGCGAGCCGTGGAATACTGACATCGAGCCGCCCGGTTCCGGGCGCCACGCGGGGTGGACGGATGTTCACGGGCATCATCGAGGAAGTGGGCGCGGTCCTCGCCGTCGAGGGGGCTCGGCTCACCATCGGCGCGCGGCGCATCCTCGACGACCTGCGGCCCGGCGACAGCGTCGCCGTCAACGGCGTCGACGTCACCGCGACGAGCGTCGACGACCGGGGCTTCACCTGCGACCTCATGCCCGAGACGCTCCGGCGAAGCAACCTCGGCGAGCTGCGCCCGGGCGATCCGGTGAACCTCGAACGTTCCGTGACGCCTTCCACCCGCCTGAGCGGACATCTGGTGCGCGGGGTGGTGGAAGCGACCGGGCGTATCGCCTCGGTGGAGCCCGAGGGCGATGCGCTCCTCGTCCGCGTCGAGGCGCCGCCGGAGATCCTGCGGTACGTCATCGTGAAAGGCCCCATCGCCGTGGACGGCATCAGCCTCACCGTCACCGCCCGGGACGACCACAGTTTCACGGTGTCGCTGGTGCAGTACACGCAGGAGCACACCACCCTGGCGCGCAAGCGGCCCGGCGAGACCGTGAATCTCGAGACCGACATCATCGCGCGGTATGTGGAGCAGCTGCTCGGCGAACGGCTCGCGGCGCAGGCCGCAGCCGGCGCCGGGGGAGGTTCGTGACATGACCCGGAAGCGTCAGGACCGCGACAGCGGTCTCGCCACCATCGAGCAGGCCATCGAGGACTACCGGAACGGCCGGTTCGTCATCATCGTCGACGACGAGGACCGCGAGAACGAAGGCGACCTGACCATCCCGGCGCAGTTCGTCACACCCGAGGCCGTGAACTTCATGGCCAAGTACGGCCGCGGCCTCATCTGCATGCCCATGACCGCCGAGCGCCTCGACGAGCTCGGCATCCCCATGATGGTCGACGCCAACGGGAACACCTCGCACTTCGGCACGCCGTTCGCGGTCGGCGTCGAGGCGCGCGTCGGCGTCACGACGGGCATCTCGGCGAGCGACCGGGCGCGGACGGCGCAGGTGCTCATCGACCCCAAGACCACGCGGGACGACATCGTGATGCCGGGTCACCTCTTCCCCCTGCGGGCGAGGGAAGGCGGCGTGCTGGTCCGCGCGGGCCAGACGGAGGCGGTGATCGACCTGTGCAAGCTCGCCGGCCTGTACCCGGCGGGGCTCCTGTGCGAAATCATGAAGTCCGACGGCACCATGGCGCGCCTTCCCGACCTCAAGCGCTTCGCGCGCCGCCACGGCATCAACATCATCAGCGTCAACCAGCTCATCCGGTATCGCATGGAGCGCGAGCGGCTCGTCCACCGCGTGACCGAGACCGTCATGCCCACCGCGTACGGCGAGTGGAAGGTGATCGCCTACCGCAGCGTCATCGACCCCGACGAGCACATCGCCCTGGTGATGGGCGACATCCCGGGGGACAGCCCGCCGCTGGTGCGGGTCCACAGCTCCTGCGTCACCGGGGACGTCTTCGGGAGCATGCGCTGCGATTGCGGGGAGCAGCTCCGCGCGTGCATGAAGAAGATCGCCGAGGAGGGCCGGGGGGTCATCGTCTACATGCGGCAGGAGGGCCGGGGCATCGGCCTGCACAACAAACTGCGGGCGTACGGCCTGCAGGACCAGGGTCTCGACACCGTCGAAGCGAACGTGGCCCTCGGCTTCCCGGCGGACCGCCGCGACTACGGCATCGGCATGCAGATCCTGCGGGACCTGGGCCTCACCGACATCCGCATCATGACCAACAATCCCGCGAAGCGCGCGGGGCTCGAAGGGCACGGCCTGCGCATGGTCGAGCGCGTGCCGGTGATCGTCGAGCCCAACGCGCACAACGTGCGCTACCTGGAGACGAAGCGCCGCAAGCTCGGGCATATCCTGCCGGCGCGCGAGGGGAGCCTGTAGCCGCCGATGGGTCGTGAAGTCGTCGGCCAGCGCGATGGCTCAGGCCTGCGGCTGGCCATCGCCGTCGCCCGGTTCAACGATTTCGTGACGTCCCGCCTGCTCGAGGGGGCCCGCGAAGCCGCGGCGGACTACGGCGTGGCCCCGGAGGCGCTCGATGTCGTTTGGGCGCCCGGCTGCTTCGAACTGCCCATCGTCGCCAGCGCGCTCGCCTCATCGGGCCGGTACGACGCCGTCGTGTGCCTCGGCGCCGTCATCAGGGGAGAGACGCCGCATTTCGAGTACGTGGCCGGCCAGGCGGCGGCGGGCATCCAGCGCGTCGCGTTGGACACCGGCGTCCCTTGCGCCTTCGGCGTAATCACCACGAACACGGTCGAGCAGGCGCTCGCCCGCGCCGGCGGCAAGAAGGGGAACAAGGGCTACGACGCCGTCGTCACCGCGATCGAAACGGTGAACGCCCTCCGCGCCCTGCGCGCCACCTAGCGCGGTTCGGGTATCATAGGCCCGACGGCGGGCGCCACCCGCCCCTGCCGCCACGTCCACAGAAGGAGCCCCGTCATGGCGAAACTCGAAGATCGACTGGCCGAGCTGGCCAAGCGCCGCGAGGAAGAGGACGCCGACGACGCCTGGGAGGGCGTAGTCGGCGGCGAAGTCCTCGACAGCGCCACCAAGGAGGCGCTCGACCTCGCCCACCGCGTCGTGAAGAAGTTCCCCGAGCTCTCCGGCAAGTACAAGACGTACGCAGGCGCCGCCGTGGTCGTCTCCTCCGTGGCCACCGTCCTCGCGGGCATCGCCATCGCCCGGCGGATGCGACGCGGCCAGACGCCGGAGCGGATTCTCGAAGAGCTCACGCCCGAGGAGATCGAGCGGGCCGCGACGGTGCCGCAGCGCCAGCAGCGATGGATGCGCATGCTGCGCCGGGTCGCCCGCAGGCGCACGGAGGCGCCACCGGAGACGCCCGCTCCGGGCGAGGCCGGGTGAGATTCCGCGGCGTCATCGTCTACCGGGAGTCCTGGCCCGGGAGCGAGGACACGCTCCTGGGCCTGTTCATTCGCTTCGTCGTCAATGGCATCGCGCTGTGGGTCGCGTCCCTGTTGGTCCGCGGCTTCGACATCGGTTCCTGGCAGGCGCTGGTCGTGGGCGCGGCCGTCTTCGGCATCGTCAACGCCTTCATCAAGCCCGTGCTCTTCTGGTTGACCTGTCTCTTCCAGATTCTGACGCTCGGCCTGTTCACGCTCCTCCTGAACGCGGCGATGCTCGCCCTCACGGCCTGGGTGGCCGGCCAGCTCGAGGTCGACTTCACCGTCGACGGCTTCTGGGCTGCGGTGCTCGGCGCGCTCGTGGTGAGCGTGACCAGTACGGTCCTCACGCGGTTCAGCGGCCGCTGGCTGCGCGCCCCGGGATCGGGCTAGCCCCTACGTCACCCGGTACACCACATCGCCCGGCCGCACGCGGTCGATCACTTTGATGCCCACAGAGTCGCCCGGGCCCGCCACCTCCACCTGCTGGTGCTCGATCTGCATCGACTCCACGACCTGCTCGAAGTCGGTCGTGTGCCCGCGAAAGCGCACGGTGTCGCCCACCCGCAGCGAACCGACGAGGTCGACCCCGGCCACGCCGATCCGGGCGAAGTAGTCGTTCACGACCCCTACCTTCTCGTCTGGCATCGGTTCCCTCCTTTCGGGGTTGGGACGCGAGTGTACACCGGCGGGCGCAGGCTGTGGAGAGCCGAGCGGCGATGGTTCACGGGCCCGGCCTGCGCTGCTATGATGGCGCCGCCGTCCGGAGGAGGACTCACGTGAAGCTGCACGAGATCGACACGCCGGCGCTGGTGGTGGACCTGGACGTGATGGAGCGCAACATGGCCGCCATCGCTCGTACGCTGCGCGAGCGCGGCGTCGCCTGGCGCCCCCACGCAAAGTGCCACAAGTCGCCCGCCATCGCCCGCAAGCTCATCGACGAGGCGGGCGCCATCGGCGTCACGTGCCAGAAGCTCGGCGAAGCCGAAGTCATGGCGGACGCCGGCATCGACCACATCCTCGTCGCCAATGAAGTCGTGGGCGAGACGAAGCTGCGCCGGCTCATCGCCCTGCGCCAGCGCGGCGTCGATGTCACCGTCGCTCTCGACGACGCCGCCGTGCTCGACCGGTACCGCGAGGCGGCGCGCGAGACGGGCGTGAGCATCCCGGTCGTGGTGGAGGTGAACATCGGGCAGGACCGCTGCGGCGTCGAGCCGGGGGACGAGGCGGTCGCCCTGGCGAAACGCGCCGCCGCGACCGAGGGCGTCGAGTTCCGCGGGCTCATGGGCTGGGAGGGCCACGTCATGCACTACGACGACCCCGCCGTCATCGCCCGCGAGGCGACGGAGGCCGTCCAACGGTTGCTCGACTCGGCCGCCGCCTGCCGCGCCGCGGGCGTGCCAGTCCAGTGGGTGAGCTGCGGCGGCACGTGCGACTACCACATCGTCTCAGCGCTTCCCGGCGTCACCGAGATCCAGGCGGGCAGCGGCATCTTCTCCGATGTCTTTTACCGTCAGCGGGGCGTACCCCTGGAGCCCGCCCTGACGCTGCTCGCCACCGTCGTGAGCCGCAGGCCGGACCGCGCCATCGTCGACGCCGGGTTCAAGGCGCTCGGGCCGCCGTTCCTCCGGCCGCAGCCCCTCATCGAAGGCGTCGAGCGCCTCGACATCGGCTCGGCCGAGCACGGAACCCTCAAGCTCGCGTCGCCCGAGGCGCCCATCCGCGTCGGAGACAAGGTTCGGTTCATCGTCGGCTACACCGACATGACCGTCTTCCTGCACGACCGGATCTACGGCGTCCGCGGGGACGAAGTCGAGCAGGTCTTGGAGGTCACCGCCCGCCGTCTCACGTGAGGGCGTTGCGTCCCGCCCGCGGGCGAGAGTAGGATACGCGCACGCCGAACTCCCGCGGAGGAGGTGTCGCCATGCCGTTCGCTAGCCCGCACCCGAGCCCGGCGCCGTACGTTGCCAAGACCCTGACGGAGCTCGTTTCCGCCACCGTGGCGCGCCTGCCCGACAAGACCGCCTTCATCGAGCCCGACGGGACGACGACCACGTTCCGGAAGTTCTGGGAGGCGGTCCAGGGCCTCGCCCGGTGGCTTCAGGACGACGGCCTGCAGAAGGGCGACCGCGTCGCCATCTTCTCGCCGAACTCGGTCGAGTACGCCGTCATCGCGCACGCGACGCTGCTCGCGGGAGGGACGATGACGCCGCTGAACCCGCTGTACCGTGAGCGCGAGGTCGAGCATCAGATCGCGGATTCCGGCGCGACGGTGCTCTTCGCCCACGCGGCGATGGCGCCCGTCGTCGAGGAGGCGAAGCCGCTGCTGCCCCCGGCTCTGAAGATCCACGACACGGCGGCCGTGTGGGAGATGGCCCGCGAAGGCGCCGCGGCCGGCCCGCCGCGTCCCGTCTCCATCGACCCTGAGAACGACCTGGCGGCCCTCCCGTACTCGTCCGGGACGACAGGCCTGCCCAAAGGGGTCATGCTCACCCACTGGAACCTGGCCGCGAACGTCCAGCAGGTTCAGCCGCTCGACCTCATGCGCGAGGAGTCCGTGCTCCTCGACGTCCTGCCCTTCTACCACATCTATGGCATGCAGGTGCTCATGAACTGCGGGCTCACGCTGGGCGCGACGCAGGTGATTCTGCCGCGGTTCGACCCCGAGCTCGTGGTGCACCTCATCGAGCGCTACCGCGTGACGGACTTCTTCGTGGTGCCGCCCGCCCTTCTAGCGCTCACGCACTTCCCGGGCGCGGAGGGGCACGACCTCTCGTCGCTGCGCTACTTCTTCTCCGGGGCGGCTCCGCTCCCGCTCGAGGTCGCCCGCATGGCGCAGAAGCGCTTCGGGATTCCGGTCCTGCAGGGGTACGGCATGACCGAGACCAGCCCCGTCACCAACGCAAGCCAGGTGGGGAAGGACCGCGAAGGGACCGTCGGCCCGCCCATCCCGGACACCGTCGAGAAGGTGGTGGACCTGGAGACGGGCCGCGAACTCGGCCCCGGCGAGGTCGGCGAGCTGTGGGTGAAGGGCCCGCAGGTGATGAAGGGATACTGGAACCGTCCCGACGCCACCGCCGAGACCATCACGCCCGACGGCTGGCTGCGCACGGGCGACGTCGTCTCCGCCGACGCCGACGGCTACGTGACTATCCGTGACCGGCTCAAGGAGATGATCAAGTACAAGGGCTACCAGATCGCCCCCGCCGAGCTCGAGGCGCTCATCATGGAGCACCCGGCCGTGCTGGACGCCGCGGTCGTCCCGCGCGAGGATCCGGAGTCGGGCGAGGTGCCGAAGGCGTTCGTGGTGCTCCGTCCGGGGCAGCAGGTGAGCGCCGAGGACCTCATGGACTTCGTCGCCGGGAAGGTGGCGCCGTACAAGAAGGTGAGGATGGTCGAATTCGTGGACGCCATCCCGAAGAACCCGTCGGGAAAGATCCTGCGTCGCCAGCTCATCGAGCAGGAACGGGCGCGGGCGCGCGAGGCCGGCGTCCCGGGCGAGTTCGTCGGCGAGCGATAGGCCCTAGGTGTCGAACAGAGGCGCCTGGGGGGGCGGCGCGGGACCCCGAGGCTGCAGCCCGAGGTGCTCGTAGGCGAGGCGCGTCGCGATCCGGCCGCGCGGTGTGCGCTGCAGGAACCCCACCTGCATCAGGTAGGGCTCGTACACGTCCATGATGGTGTCGGGCTCCTCCGAGATCGACGCTGCGATGGTCTCGAGCCCCACCGGCCCACCGTCGAACTTCTCGATGATCGTCCGCAGCACCTTATGGTCCACCTCGTCGAGTCCGAGGCGGTCGATTTCCAGCCGCGCGAGGGCCTCGCGGGCCACATCCTCGGTGATCCTCCCGTCGGCCATCACCTGCGCGAAGTCGCGGACGCGCTTGAGGAGGCGATTGGCCACGCGGGGCGTGCCCCGGGACCGCCGCGCGATTTCGGCGACGCCGCCGTCGTCGATCTCGACGCCGAGGATGCGCGCGCTCCGGCGGATGATCTGGCCCAGCGCCTCCTCGCTGTGGAAGTCGAGCCGGTACACGGCGCCGAAGCGATCCCGCAGCGGCGGGCTCACCATGGCGTAGCGGGTCGTCGCGCCCACGAGGGTGAAGCGCGGCAGCGCGAGGCGCACGCTCCGCGCGCCGGGGCCCTTCCCCAGCACCAGGTCCAGCGCGAAGTCCTCCATCGCCGGGTACAGGATCTCCTCCACCGCCCGCGAGAGGCGGTGAATCTCGTCGATGAACAGCACGTCGTCCTGCTGCAGGCCGGTCAGGATCGCCGCCAGGTCCCCGGGCCGCTCGATGGCAGGCCCGGACGTGATGCGGATGCTCACCCCCATCTCGGCGGCGATGATGTAGGCCAGGGTCGTCTTGCCCAGGCCCGGCGGACCGTAGAGGAGGACGTGGTCGAGCGGCTCCCCGCGGCCCCGGGCGGCGGCCATCGCGATGGAGAGGTTCTCCTTGACCCGCTCCTGGTCGATGTATTCATCGAGCCGGCGCGGCCGGAGCGACGTTTCCAGCGCGACGTCTTCGTCGCGCACGGCCCCGGCGACGATGCGCTCAGCCGTCACGCCCGGAACCCCCCTCGATACGCTTCCAGCGTTCCATCGGACTTTCGATGATAGCACCCGGCCCTGGCGCGCCGCCCGAAGCCGTCGCGCCGCTCGCCCGAGCGCGCTCGATAGGCATTGTATCCGCCCCGAGGAGCGACGCCCGAGCCCGCCCCCCGGCTCATGTCCACACGGCGATCACGACCGCGTCCTCGGGGTTCGCGTCGTCGAGAAAGAGCACTGCGCAGCGCCGGCCCGAGACGAGCTCGGCCGCGGGGACGTTGCGCGCCACCGGCACCCCGTGTAGCCACGACGCGTCGCTGCCCGCGATTTGCACCGTGGCCCGGTAGGACCCCGCATCGAACGCCTTCACGACTCCCCCTCGTACGGTCATCGCTCGCCTCCTCACACCGGGCTCAGCCGCAGCGTCAGCTCGAACACGGGCCTGCCCCGCCGCCGGAATCGCAGCGACAGCCCCCGGACGCGCCGGACGACGTCGACGCCGGCGCCAGCGTCGGCGAAGCGCACGACGTCGTACAGCTCCTGCCCCACGTTGGGGCGAACGGTCGCCTGGCCCGCGTCCTGGGCCAGCGCGAGCCTCCGCAGGGCCGTCGCGGCGCGCGCAGCCGCCGCGGCCTCGTCCCCGGCGTTCCGGTCCTCGATGTGCACGAGGCGATCGTACGACGCCTCCACGCTCGTCCAGTCGAACGCCTCGGCGGAAACGCCGCTCCCCGTGACCAGCGCGCGGTTCGCGGCGGAAACGACGCCTTCCGGCGAGAGCCGCAGCCACGGATGCGCCGCGCCGTACTCGTACGAGGGAGGCTCCTCCGCGGACAACTCGCTCGCCACGGCTTCGGCCCCGTCGAACCGGAGGGCGTCGGGAACCATGGCCAGCAACGCCCGGACGGCGGTGCGTCCGTCCACGCCCGGATGGATCGCGAACGCGGGCTGCAGGCTGCCGAGCGCGGCGCTGCCGTTGAGGGAGACGAGCCGGAGCCCTGCGCGGCCGAGGACGGCCGCCAGGAGTTCGAACACCGTCGCCGCGCCGCCCGGCCACGCGAACTGACGGCGGGCCCGCCAGCCGGCGAGCAGCCCCCAGGCGTCGGTCGCGGTCACCGTCACCGTCGACCGGCCGGGCCCGCGCTCCTCACGCCAGCCGTCGACCCAGTACCGCTGCCACCGCACCGTCTCCTCGCCCGCGGACGTCCGGTATCCGACGCGAAGCTCCGCTTCCCAGCCCTCCGCGAGCGGACCCTCCCCGTCCCGATACCGCCCGTGGTCGTTCCGCAGCGTGACTCGGAGACGCCCGCCCTCGGGACCGTCGTCGGTCTCCACTTCGAGCACATCGGCGCTCACGTCGACGGTCTCGGGCGTCAGCGCCGCGCGCCAGACCAGCGTCGGCGCCGAGAGCCACAGGTGAGACGACGACGCCACGGCGGCGACGCCTTCGCTTCCCGCGACGTCGAGGGGGACGGGCTCGCGCCAGCGGTCGGAGCCGAACAGCGCGCCCGGGGCGAGCGCGGTCCAGCACGACCGCGTGTAGGCCGCAGGCCCGGCTGACGACTCGACGAAGAAGAGGCGCGGCCGATCGGCGAACACGAGCGCCGGCCGGCTAAAGCTGACGGGCGAATCAGGCTCCGCGGCCATGAGCTCGACCAGCGGACCCCACTGCCCCGGCGGGTATTGGTCGCCGTCGCCCAGAACGCACGTCCAGAGGCGCTTCCCGCCGCCTGTGGCGACGCCCGCCAGCGCGAGGTCGACGTCGCCCGCGTACGTCGCGCTCACTCCGGAGAACGACGCCACGGCGTGAGGCCAGGCCGTGGGCGCTCCCCAGACCCCGCCCGTGCGCCGCGCCGCATACAGCGTCGCGCCTACGGTGTACAGCGCCGCCGCGTCGCCATCCGGGCGCAGGGCCAGCGCCACGAACCCGACGGGAGCTCCCGCCGTCGCGACGACGGTCGCGGAGCCGAAGGTCACGCCGTCGTCCACGCTTTCGCGTACGCGCACGGACACGCCATCGGGGCCGACGAAGGCGACGAGCGCCCTCGCGCCCGCGGCGGCCGCCCCGACCCCGGCAGCGGCGGCAGGCTCGAGCGCGGCCCACGCCCCGAAGTCGCTCCCCGGGCCAGGATTCGGCGTGCGTTGCGCCTGAAGGACGCCGCCAGCGACCCTGAACCGGAGCAGGGTCGCCGCGCCGGTGAGCGCCGCGGCGTGCGGGCTCTGCGCCTCCTGCGCGGACCACAGGCGTTCCCACCGCAGCCGCGCGGTCTCGGCGATACGAGCGCTGAAGACGAGCCGTACGACGGGCTCGGAGGAGGGGTCGCGCTGAGCGGCGAGGAGGGACGGACTGAGCGGGCGCATCAGGCGTCGAAGGGCGCGGGACCGGCCGGCGGCAGCGCGGGCGCGTACAGCCGGCGAGCCCGCACGCCCGCGCGGCGTCCGTGGCGGGCGAGCGCTTCGTGGAAGCGGGCCAGCCGCTCCTGTCCCCACACGAGGTAGCGGCGCCAGACGTCGTCGCCGCCCGCGTTCACGCGGTTCGCGGCGTACTGCGCCCACTCGAGGGCGGCGTAGGCGGCCGCGCCTTCGGCGACGACGTCCTCCAGCGCCGGCGGCACGCTCGATGACGTCCCGTCCAGCGTGTGGAGCCGCCCGTAGTACACTCGCACAGCTTCGGCTGCCGCCGGCGCCGGGTCCACCAGCAACGTCAGCGTGTCGCCCCAGAGGGAGAACCGCACGTAGGAGACGGGGTAGAGCCCGACGGGATACTCGACGGCTTCGACGGCCACGCGGTCGGCGAGCGAGGCGAGGCTGAGGTCGCGGCTGCCCGGCGTCGTCGTCAGCTCGGCGACGGCGAGCCAGGGGACGGCGAGGCTGAACTCGCGCAGGGCGCGCTCGATATGGCGGTCGAGGACGTCGTCCGCCCAGCGCTCCTGCTGAGGGTCTTCGTCGCGAAGGTCGCGGCGCACGCGGGCGCGCATCTCGGGCAGGTTCATGGGCCGAAGGGTAGACCCGAGGCGGCC
This sequence comes from Dehalococcoidia bacterium, assembly GCA_035574215.1. Classification (GTDB taxonomy): domain Bacteria; phylum Chloroflexota; class Dehalococcoidia; order DSTF01; family JACRBR01; genus DATLZC01. The sequence goes on from DATLZC010000024.1 coordinate 10,579, forward strand.
CGCCTCCAAGCGAATCGTGGCGCTCGCGTCAGGGGACGCCGAGGAACGACATGATGGCGTCGAGCGTTTCGTCGCGCGTCTGGCGGTTCTCCAGCAGGTCGGTGCCGTGGTCGTTCCCGGGCACGAGGACGAGACGTTTCGTTCCGAGCGCCGCTTCGTGCATCGCCTCCACCGCGCGCCGGTACGGCTGATCGCCTGTGGCGGCGATGAACAGCAGCGGCTCGCGCACCGACGAAAGCGCCGCTCTCGCATCGATGCCTTCGAACGCCTCGGGCGAGGACATGACCACGACCCCCGCCAGGTCCTGCCGCGCCGCCACCGCGAGGGCCGCCGTGCCGCCCATGCTCGCCCCGACGACGTAGACACGCGCGTACCCGCGCTGGCGGGCGTACGCCACCGCCGCCTCGAGGTCGAGGTCGATCTTGCCGAGATCGGCGTCGCCGTCGGCGCTCTCGCCGTGGCCCCGGAAGTCGAACGCGAGCGCCGCGAAGCCCCGGTCGAGCGCGCGTTCGACGGCAGGACCCCAGGCCCTCCGGTCCGACCCGCGCATATGCGCGAACACGACGATGGACGGCGAGTCCGCGGGCCAGAGCGACGCCGCGATGCGCACGCCGTCCGCCGTCTCGAAGGTGACGCGCTCGGAGGCGGGAGGCGGCTGCGTCGGCGAGGGAACAGCGGTCGGGAACGCGTCTTCGCCGCCTCCTGCGCAGGCCGCGGCCGCGAACATCGCGGCCGCCGTGACGAGCGCGCCGCAGGCGAGCCGGATGCTTCGGACGCTCACGGCGTGAGCATAGCACAGGGCGATGTTCGCCGAACGCGGCCTACTCGACGGAAGAACCTTGACATCCTCCGCACTCGCCACTAGGCTCGGCGCCAACTTCGACCCGGCTGGTGAAAGGAGGAGGAGTTCGATGCCGGCAGTTTGGGGGAGCGTGCGCGGGCGCGCGCCGCTGGCGCTCGCGGTCGTCTTCGCAGCGGCAGTCATCGCGTTCATCGGTTCCGGCGCCAGACCTTCGCAGGCGGGCCCGACGTCCGGGACCACGGCCATCGTCGCGTTGGGCGACAGCTTCATCTCGGGAGAAGCTGGCCGCTGGAACGGTAACAGCCTGAACATGTTCGGGACCCGGGACGGCACGGACAGGGCGGCGAGCTGTTTCCTCATTTTCTGCTCGTACGACGCCCACCGCGTGTACGGCAGCTCGTACGACAACGGCTGCGACCGCTCCGACGTCGCCCCGATCAAGACGGCGCCCATTTCGGTCAACGAGAAGATCAACCTAGCGTGCTCGGGGGCGCAGACGAAAAACATCTGGCGCGCGTCCCAGGGCGGCCAGAGCTTCAAGGGCGAGCCTCCGCAGGCGGACCAGCTCCTGACGGTAGCGCAGCAGAAGAATGTGAAGCTCGTCGTTCTCACCATCTCGGCCAATGACCTCGGCTTCGCCGAC
>DATLZC010000025.1:0-2167 GCA_035574215.1 Dehalococcoidia bacterium
CGGCAGAACGCGACGACGTCGTCATGGAGATGCAGGATGATGAGGCTCAGCGGAAGCAAGCGCTGGCCCCGAGGCTCCGCCGAGACGCGCCAGAGCGCGTCGGAGCGCTCCCGGGCGCGCCGCAGGAGGTAGGGGCTCGAGGCGTCGACGCCGGCCAGCTCTTCCAGGGCCAGCGACAGGCGTCTGCGGATGTGACACAGCTTCAGGCCGGCCATCGGCAGCGTTCCCCTCTGTCGAGCGCGCGTCGGAACTCGGCGGGGCGGGGTCATCAGTGTATCAGAGGGCGGGAAACGGTCAAGCGCGTGTGGCGCCGGGCTCACACGAGGCCCAGCAGGCTGTACCCGCCGTCCACGAGAAGGACCTGCCCGATGATCATGCGGGCGTCCTCCGAGCAGAGAAACGCCACGGCGTTCGCCACGTCCGCCGGGGTCACCTGACGCCCGGCAGGGATGCGGGAACGGTACGCCTCGACCAAGGCCGGGGGAAGCATCCGTACGCCGTCGGTGCCTTCCACCAGACCCGCGGACACGCCGTTCACACGGATGCCTCGCGGCGCGAGCTCCACCGCCAGGTACCGGGTGAGCGACTCCAGCGCGCCCTTGGACACGCCGACGGGCGCATACCGCGGCAGGTACCGGTGCGCCCCGGGGCTCAGCACGTTCACGATGGCGCCGTCGCCGTTCATGAGGCGGGCCGCTTCCTGCGCGCAGAACCAGGGGCCCAGCACGTTCACCTCGAGCGTGTGGCGCAGATGCTTGGGGAGCGAATCGAGCGCGCCGCGCGGCCGTTCCAATCCTCGCGCCGCGCTGTTCACCAGGAAGTCGACGCGCCCGAATCGCTCCCCGATCTCGCGGAAGAGCGCGACGATGGCGTCGCGGTCGCCGATGTCGGCCTTGAGCGCCTCGCACCGCACGCCTTGGCTCGCGACGGCGCGCCGGGCGGCTTCGGCGGCCTCGGCGTTGCGAGAGTAGACGGCGACCACATCGGCCCCGGACGACGCGAACCGCTCGGCGACCGCGAGACCGATGCCCCGCGTGCCGCCGACCACCACGGCCACTCGCCCGGAGAACGACCGCTCGCTCACGCCCGGCAGTATCGCCAGCGGGACGCCGCTTCCGCAAACGATGGGGCGGCGGGCATTGAATCGTACACGCGCAATCGTCGTGACAGTGAAACGTTTCTTCCTAGCCTTGACAATTTCTCCGCATCCGCTACCATGCCCCTCGAGCCGGGGAGGAGGGCGAGCGGAATCCGTCCGTTCCGACCGTCGCGAATCCGCGCTCGTCCTTCCCTGATGAGCGCGCTTCACCTCCTTTCTAGCTAGCCGCTCTCCCTTCCCCGGCGTATCTCCCCGTGCCGGCGCGAAGAGCGCGCGCCGGTAAGCGAGGAGCCTGGAACTCGAGGTGGCGACGATGGAACTGGTGACGCTGCTCCTCGTGGTGGTCGTGCTCGTCATCGCGGTCGTGGCGCTGCTGGAGGTCCGGCAGCGCCGGGAGCCGCGCGAGCTCGACGCGCTCGAACAGCGCCTCACGCAGCGCGTCGATGCCCTCGAGCAGCAGCTCGCGTCTCGCGTGCAGTCGCTCGACGAGCGGCTGTCCCGCAGCGTCGACAGCGTCCAGCAGAGCGTCACCACCTCCCTCGCGGCCAGCTCCGACACGCTCCAGAAGACGACGGAGCGCCTCGCGAGCATCGACGCCGCCGCGAAGCGCATCCTCGAGGAGGTCGGGCCCGCCGTATCCTCGCTGCAGGACCTCCTCAAAGCGCCGGGCCTCCGCGGCGGCTTCGGCGAGTACCTGCTCCATCAGTTGCTGGCGAACGTCCTGCCCTCGGAACACTTCGACACGCAGTACCCCTTCCGGAACGGCGACCGCGTCGACGCCATCATCCGCCTCCCGGAAGGTATCGTGCCCATCGACTCCAAGTTCCCCCTCGCGTCCTTCCAGCGGCTGCTGGCGTGCCAGACCGACGACGAGCGCCGCCGCGAAGCCAGGACCTTCGTCCGCGACGTCCGGGCCCACATCGATAACGTCGCGAAATACATCCGCCCCGACGAGGGGACGCTGCCCTTCGCCCTCATGTACATCCCCTCGGAGGGCGTGTACTACGAGGTCATGGTGCGGGAGGAGCTGTCCGGGAACGGCGGCTCGCTCGCCGAGTACAGCCGGGA
>DATLZC010000026.1:0-4317 GCA_035574215.1 Dehalococcoidia bacterium
CCGGTACCCGCCGCCCATCTGCTCCCAATCCTTCGGGCAGCCCCGCCCGGGCAGGGTGTTCACCGTCATCCACCACTGGTAGTCCGTTCCCTCGTCGCGGGTCCACAGCGTCTTGCAGGCCACCGAGCACGTCTGGCAGCCCATGCATTTGTTCAGGTCGAACACCATGGCGACCTGACGGCGCGGCGAGGAACGGCGCGCAGCCGCAGGGGAACGTTCGGGCATCGCAGCCATCACCTCCGGGTGTTGCAACGCTAGGGCAGGCCCGATCGCCGGCAAAGGGCCGCGTTGCCCGCCGGGGTGTGGGACAAATGGACCATCCGGCCCCCTGCCGTTCGTCTCTTGTGACGATTCCGCTCGGACGCGATATTCGCGGCGCCGAGTCCCCTCGGGAGGCGCCAGGAGGGACGATATGGCTCAGGCCCCGACGGCGCGCTCCGCGACCACGCGACGCTCAGCCAAGACCGAACAGCGGTACCGCAAACAGATCGCCTGGGACCGTGTGCACTGGGGGACCCACTGTGTCGACTGCTATCCCGGCAACTGCCCCATGCGCGTGTACGTCCGCGACGGGCGGGTCTTCCGGGAGGAGCAGGCCGGCACCTTCGATGTCATCGAGCCGGGCGTCCCCGACTTCAACCCCATGGGATGCCAGAAGGGTGTCGCGTGGAGCCGGACGCTATACGGCGAAGAGCGGCTTCTGTACCCGGTGCGCCGCGCAGGCGAACGGGGCGAAGGCAAGTGGGAGCGCATCACCTGGGACGAGGCGGCCGAGGAGATCGCCGACGCCATCATCGACGCCATCCAGGAACAGGGTCCGGAGTCCATCGTCACCCTGATGGGCGCCGAAGGCGGGACATGGACCGGTTTCGGCCACAACCGTCTGATGCACATGCTGGGCGGCGTGGTCACCGACGTGAACGCCGAGATCAACGACTTCTCGCCGGGGATCTACCTCACGTTCGGGAAGTTCAATCTATGCAGCAGCCTCGACGACCTCTTCCACGCCGAACTGTTCCTGCTCTTCCAGACCAACCCGGTCTACACCATCACGGCGTCGTACCACTACATCGCCGAGGCCCGCTACAAGGGCTCGGAGGTGTACCTCTTCGCGCCGGATGTGAGCCCCTCGCACATGCATGCGGACTACTACCTCCCCGTCCGCGCGGGCACCGACGCCGCATGGGCGCTGGGAGCGTGCCAGGTCATCATCAGCGAGGGGCTGTACAACGCCCCGTTCGTGAAGGAGCAGACCGATCTGCCGCTGCTCGTCCGGCTGGACACCGAGCGGTTTCTGCGTGCCTCGGACCTGCACCAGGACGGTGAGGACGATCAGTTCTACTTCTGGGACCAGCGGACCGGGCGGCTCGCCGAGGCGCCGAAGACGACGCTGGAGCTGGGTGAGGTCGACCCCGCGCTCGAAGGCCGCTTCCACGTGACGCTGGCGGACGGCAGCGACGTCGTCGTAGCGCCCGCGTTCACGCTCCTGAAGCGCCATCTCGACCGGCACTTCACGCCGGAACAGGCTTCGGCCATCTGCGGCATCCATCCGGACAACATTCGCGAGCTCGCCCGGAAAGTGGCGCGAAAGCGCACGGTCGCCTTCGCCGGCGGCACATCGCTCAAGTACTACCACGGCGATTTGACGCTGCGGTCGGTGAACCTGCTGCTCGGCCTCACGGGCAACTTCGGCAAGAAGGGCACCGGCGTGGGCTGTTGGTCCGTCGGGTTGTTCGACGGGCCCACCATCGTCGGCGCGAAAGAGCGCCCGGGACGGCGCGCCGCCCGGAAGGTCATCGCTCTGCACGAGCAAATGATCTCGGCGCTGAAGATGCTGGACGAGACCCGCACCGACGAGATGGCGGGCATCGAGATGGCGGTGCAGGCAGCCCGCAGCGGGCAGATGTCGATGATCCCGCCCGCCTTCTTCTGGTACTACCACTGCGGCTATCGCGAGAACTGGAACAACCGCTCGTGGCACGACGACGCCATGCGCCGGCCGTTCGACGAATACCTCCAGGAGGCGCTCGCCAACGGCTGGTGGGAGGGCGTCGCCCGCCCGGGACCCGAAACGGAGCCGCGCGTCCTCTTCCAGTCGGGCGGCAACACGCTCCGGCGCGTGCGCGGTGGCCAGAACATGCTCCTGCGGCACCTCTGGCCGAAGCTGAAGAAAATCGTGACCATCGACTTCCGGCTCAGCACGACGGCCATGTGGTCCGACATCGTGCTGCCCGTGACCAACCAGTACGAGCGCCCGGCGTTCCACCTGCCGACGCCGCACATGCTCCTGCTCATCTACAGCGAGCCCGCGGCGAAGCCGGTGGGCGAGGCGAAGACCGAATACGAAATCGCCCAGATCATCGCCCGCAAGCTCGAGGAGCGCGCACGCCAGCGCGAGTTCACGGAGTACGAAGACGCCCGCGGGAACCGCCGTTCGCTCCAGGGCCTGTACGACCGGCTGACGCTGGGCGGCGCTATCGCCAAGCCCATCCAGGCGGTGAACGAGATGGTCCGCGACGCCACCCTCACGGGCGCGCTTCCTGAAGATCTCACGCTGCGCGACCTGAAGGAGAAGGGCTACGTCCGATTCCAGGACTGGGGCATGTCGGTGCTGGCGTTGAACCAGGCCGGCGATATCGAGCCCGACTCGACCTTCGCGACGCTGACCTGGCACACCCGGGGCAAGCTGCCGTACCCGACCCTGACCCGCAGGGCGCAGTACTACCTCGACCACCCGTGGTTCCTCGAGGGCGGGGAGGAGTGGCCGACCTACAAACCCAACCCCAAGATGGGCGGCGACTACCCGTTCTTCCTCACCTCGGGCCACAACCGGTGGTCGATCCACTCCATCAACATCACGAACAAGCTCATGCTCGAAACGCACCGCGGCCAGCCCCACATGGTCATGAACACAGGCGACGCGTTCCGCCGGGGGATCGAGGACGACGAAGAGGTGCGCGTCTATAACGACATGGGCGAGTTCAAGGTGCGCGTCAAGCTGTCGCCGAGCGTCATGCCGGGCCAGGTCATCGTCTACAACGGCTGGGACCCGTATCAGTTCAACGGCTGGCGCGGGCCGATGGACCTCGAGCCCGGCATGGTGAAATGGCTCCACCTGGCCGGCGGGTACGGCCACCTTCGCTACTGGCCCATCCAGTGGCAGCCCACACCGGTCGACCGGGCCATTCGCGTCGACGTCCAGAAGATCGAGAAGAAGCGGGAGGAGTAGGGATGTTCGCAGAAACCATGGCGCTGCCGCCCGAGATCATGGAAGCGGCGAAGAAGGCGGCCGAGGCCAAGGAGCGCAAGAAGGCGGCGGCCCGGAAGAAGGCCACGACAGCGACGCCGAAGCGCCGCAAGAAGTAGGCTCATGACCGCCACGGGCTCGCGAAAGCGCGTCCCTCTGCGCGAGGAACTCTTTTCCATTCCCGACGATCCCGGCGAGCCGCCGCGGCTCTACGGCAGCCTGTGCCCGCGCTGCGGCGCGAAGCTCGCCGGCGCGCGCGCCATCTGTCTCGCCTGCGCCCATCGGGGACTCGAACGACGCCTGCTCAGCCCCACGGGCCGTGTGTGGACCTTCACCATCGTCCGGCAGACGCCGCCGGGGTCGGTCATGGAGGCGCCCTATCCCATCGCGCAAGTGCGCCTCGACGACGGCCCCACGGTGCAGACGGTCCTGACGGGCGTGGCGCCGGAAGCGGTCACGGTGGGGATGCCGGTGGAGATGACGCTCATCACCGTGCGGCAGGACGACGAGGGCAACGACGTCGTGGCCTACGCCTTCCGGCCGCGGGAGGAAGCCACATGAGCGCGAACGACGTGATCGTGCTCGGCGTCGGCCTCCACCCCTTCGGGCGCTACCCAGACCTGACGGTGGAAGACCTGGGCCGGGAGGCGGCGCTCGCCGCCCTGGACGACGCCGGCATCGAATTCAAGGACATCCAGGCGGGCTTTCTGGGACGCGTCGGCGGCACGGGCCCGCCCGTCGGCGTGGGCATGCGCGTGTTCGGCGAGCTGGGCCAACATGGCATCCCCATCACCAACGTCGAACTCGCGTGCGCCAGCTCGTCCCGCGCCATCATGCACGCGGCCGACATGATCCGGGCGGGCGTGGTCGACACGGCGATGGTCATCGGCGTCGAGAAGATGCAGCGGGGCATGCTCGCCGTCGGCGGGCCCGGCGCCACCACCTACGCCTCCCTCATGGGGCTGAACGTGATGCCCGCCGCCTACGCCATGATGGCCCAGCGCCACATGGCCCTCTACGGCACCAAGCCCGAGCACTTCGCGCAGGTGAGCGTCAAGTCCCATCGCAAC
>DATLZC010000027.1:0-3562 GCA_035574215.1 Dehalococcoidia bacterium
CTGCACGTTCTCCCAGCGGTCCTCGCCGTCGTCGAACTGCTCCAGCAGGTACCGGCGGTACTCGATGCGGTCCAGCAGATCCGTGAGCAGGGTCGAGAGCGAGACCTCCGAAGCGCGCGCCATGAGCTCGTCCAGCAGGTCCAGGAACGACAGCAGCGCCTTCGCGGCCCTCGGCGTCAGCGGATGCCCGCCGGACGCGTGCTCCCCCCGCAGAAGATGGAGCGCGGTGTACAGAGGCACGTCGCGCTCCGCCGCCCAGCGTTCGAGCTCTTCGAGCGTCCGCGGGCCCACGCCTCGCGGCGGGACGTTGATTACGCGGGCGAAGCTCAGCGTGTCGAAGGGGTTGTAGAGCAGGCGCAGGTAGGCGATGACGTCCTTGACCTCGCGCCGCTCGTAGAAGCGCACGCCCCCGACCAGACGGTAGGGGATGCCCTCGCGGATGAACGCCTCCTCGATGGCCCGCGACTGCGCGTTCGTCCGGTACATGACCGCGAAATCGCCCGGCTTGCGCCCGCCCCGCCGGATCGCCTCCAGAATCTCGGCCGCGACGAACTCGGCCTCTTCGATCTCGTCGGACGCCTCGAAGGTGACGATGGGCGGCCCTTCTCCCCGGTCCGTCCAGAGCCGGCGCTCGCGGTGCAGCGGGCTCACGCGGATGACGGCGTGCGCCGTGTCGAGGATGCGCTGGGTGGAGCGGTAGTTGCGCTCCAACGTCACGATCTTCGCCGCCGGGTAGTCGCGCTCGAAGTTCAGGATGTTCCGGATGTCGGCCGAGCGCCACGAGTAGATGGACTGGTCGGGATCGCCGACGACGCAGATGTTCCCGTGCCCTCCCGCGAGCTGGCGGGCCAGGACGTACTGAGCGACGTTCGTGTCCTGGAATTCGTCGATGAGCACATGCAGGAACCGCTGCTGGTACTTCTCGCGGACGTCCGGGTGATCCCGCAGCAGCTCCACCGTCTTCATGATGAGGTCGTCGAAATCGACGGCGTTGTTCTCGGCGAGCAGGTCCTGATAACGCTCGTACAGCCGGGCCGAGACCTCCTCGAAGTAGCTGCGGACCGATTGCTTGAAAGCGACGGGCGACGCGAGCTCGCTCTTGGCGCGCGAGATCACCGACAGCACCGCGCGCGGATGGAACTGTCTCGGGTCGAGGCCGAGATCGTTGAGCGCCCGGCGCATCAGGGCCTGCTGGTCGTCTTCGTCGTAAATGGCGAACCCGCGGTTCAGGCCGACGCGCCCACCGTCGACGCGAAGGAATCGCGCGCAGACGGCGTGAAAGGTGCCGAGCACAACGTCGCGGGCCGCCTCCCCGAGCAGGCCCTCCACCCGCTCCCGCATCTCCCGCGCGGCCTTGTTTGTGAACGTGACGGCGAGGATGCGGTACGGCGGCACGCCCTCGCGGTCGATGAGGTAGGCGATGCGATGGGCGATGACGCGGGTCTTCCCGGAGCCCGGCCCCGCGATGATGAGCAGCGGGCCGCGCGTGGCCAGCACCGCCTCGCGCTGGGCGTCGTTCAAGGGGTCGAGAATGGCGTCGATCGTCACGTGCTCGCGGCCGTCCGGGGAAGCTGCGCCGGCCCGAGAGAGGCCGGCGCCTCAGCATACCATGCGCCCGTCCGAGCGGGCGCATTCGCATGCGAGCGGCCCGTGCGGAGGTGACGTGCTATACTCGGGGGACGGCTCGTCTCGGCGGGCGACGCCCGCTGCCCCGAAGGAGGTTTCCGTGGTGCTGGCAGCCTGGCCCGGCGGGAGCTGGGAGGCGACCGTCAGGCTGATCGGCGTCGTCGGAGGCGCCTACCTCGCGCTCCTGTGGCTCAGCGCGATGGTCTGGACCTACCGCGACATCCAGGCCCGCACGCGCGACCAGCTCACCCACATCGTCTCGGTGCTCCTCGTCCTCGTCTTCAACGTCTTCGGCCTGTTCGTGTACCTCGTGCTGCGTCCTAAGGAGACCCTGGCGGAAGCGTACGAGCGTCAGCTCGAAGCAGAGGCGCTCCTCCGCGAAGTCGAGGAGCAGGCGGCGTGCCCGTCCTGCCGCCGCCGGGTGCGGGACGACTACGTCCTCTGTCCCTACTGCCGCACGCGCTTGCGCGAGACGTGCGACTCCTGCGGGCGGCTGGTGGGCGTGTCGTGGCAGGTGTGCGCGTACTGCGGAGCCGAGCGCAGGATTCCCGCGCCGGCGGCAGTGACGGCGTCGCGTCAGCCCGCGCGACGGCCGGCCCGGGTCGCCGCGACGGCCGCGTCGCGTTCCCCCGAGCCCGCGGCGTCCAACCCCGCGCCCGCCGAGCCCGAAGGCCTCTGAGCCGGCCTGCGGCGCGCCGCCAAAGTGTCATGCTGAGCGCCCCCGCAGCACCAACGTCATGCTGAGCCCCCGAGCCCCAGCGTCATGCTGAGCCCCCGAAGGGGGCGAAGCATCTCCTCTCCCGAACCCATGCGTCACCCCGAAGGCATTGGACATCCGAACCCGCTTATGGCGCGTCGGCCACGCTGAAGCGTGGCCTTCATCAGGGGAGGGAGGCGGGCCATCCGCCCACGGCGCGTCGGCCACGCTGAAGCGTGGCCTTCATCGATGGGGGAGGGGGAACGATTCCGTGAATGAAGGCCACCCTTCAGGGTGGCCCCGTTCGCGTCATGCTGAGCCCCCGAAGGGGGCGAAGCATCTCGTCGCCCGCACCCTCGCCTCGCCCCGAAGGCATCGGGGGCGATCCGAACCCGCCGACGGACCCTCGGCCACGCTGAAGCGTGGCCTTCATCGGCGAGGGAGGCGCCCCACCGATCCACGCGCCGCCGGTCACGCTGAAGCGTGGCCTTCATCGCGGGAGGGAGGCGGGTCATTCACCCACGGCGCGTCGGCCACGCTGAAGCGTGGCCTTCACCGGCGGAGTTCATCGAAGGGGCGCGGGGGCACGTGTCTACAGCAGCGATTCGAGGGGGACCGACAGACGCTCACGCAGGAGCTCCGCCGCGCGCTCGACCTTGCGCATGCCCGCGAACCGGCTCGCGCCGTACAGCTTCTCGATGCGCCGCATCGTCTGGTACGTGTCCAACGGCGACAGCAGCACCGTCAGGTCCCGCCCCTCATTTCGGATGCGGTCGAGCACGTACGGCAACGGTTCGCGCCCGCCGGTAATGATGAGGCAGTCGAGCTCCGTGCCCAGCGCCGCCAGCATGAGGTCGGCCTTCTCGTGCCGGACCACCACCGCCTTCCGTCCCCAGCGGGTGAAGTACGGCGCGCCGGGGTCCGAAGCGATGGGCGCGACCACCACCCACTCCAGCGCGGCGTCGGCCCCGTCCTCGACGAGCGTCCGCGCCTCGAGCGCATCGCGAACGTCGCGGACCGAGGGCCCCGCGAGGAGGCGATCCTCGGGCAGCGCCGCGATCACCGGCGCGGCCGCGCTCTGCGCCTCCTTCTCGGGCACGGCGGTGAGCACAACGCCCGCGAGCCTTCCACCGAGGCGCTCCGCCTGCCGCCTGGTCTCCTCGTCCAGCTCGCCGCGGGCGACGAGCAACACGCGCGCCTTCGTCCTCGCGGCCGCCTCCGCGACGTCGCCGGGCGGCG
>DATLZC010000028.1:0-5561 GCA_035574215.1 Dehalococcoidia bacterium
AGGACCGCGGTCATCACCAGAAACATCAGGGCCCAGCTCAGCCCGACGGCGATGATCACCCAGTCGCGGAACTGCTCGCGGAAGCTGAGCGTCCCGGCCAGGGAGGCGAGCTCGGTCAGCGTCATCGGCTTCCTCCGGAAGGCAAGCGGGAGCAAGTATACCAACCGGCACGCGCGAGCGCCGCGCGAGGACGCGAGCGGGCGTCCCCGGCGGGCGAAGGCCCGGTTTCACCGGACGCGGACGAGCGCGGCGGCGCTCTCCGCCTCCAGACGATCGCCGATGAGGCGGTCCCGTCCGGCCACGTGCGCCACGAGGACGTAGTCGCCCGGGGCCTCGGCCCGGAGCGCCCACACCGCCCATCGCCATCGTCCGGGATGGAGCGTCCCCAGGCGGCGCTGCGCTGGGCCCAGACTGCGCATGCCTGTGTGGTTGTACGCGAGTGAGGCCTCGACGCCCTCGAGGGCTCCGGGCCCTGCGTAGCGGACCAGCGCGAGCGCGAGGAACGGGCGACCGGCGTCGACCTCCCGCGGGGCGATGAGGCGCGCCTCGAGGCCGCTCACCGTCACCGTCGCGGCGATGACGCCGCCGTCCTGCGCGCGGGCCGGTGCGGCGCCTGGCGCGCCGAGCGCCGCCACCACCGCGAGCAGCGCGAGGAGCCAGCGGGTTAGCGGCGACGCTCGATGGTCAGGCGGATGCGGAGACGTCGCCGCACGAAGAGCCCGGCGCCCGTCACCAGCAGCGCCGCCGCTGCGAGTTGTGGCCACGGCGAATAGTCGTCCAGCGTGCGGGTCGCCTTGAGCCTCCAGGCCTCCCACCGGCTCGCGGGTTCGATGTCGAACGTGACGAGGGTCGCGACGGCGGGCCCGACGCGCGTGCCCTCGCCCTCGCCGACGGGGCTCGCCTCCAGATACGCCGCGTACGAACCGGGGTCCGCGCCCACCGGCAGGTCGAGCGCCACCTCGACCGACTGCGATGCGCCGGGGGCGAGGTGGAACCGGGCGGGCTGCAGGCGGAACCACGCTTCGGGCGGCGCCTTGCGTCCAGGCTGGGCCGGGTCGGTCACCCGCACCCGGTAATCGCCGGCCGTGTCGCCCGGGTTCGAGACGGTGAGGGTGGGCAGGTGATAGCGTCCCCCGGGGGTCAGGCGCTCCTCGATGGCCACCCGCCCGAGGTCCACGCCGACCCCCACGTCCGCCCGGGCGCCTCCGGCTGTCCCGAGGCCGAGCGCGAGCAACGCGATCACAAAGGCCCGAAGCCCTGGCGCTCGCATGCCGGCTAGCTCGTGCTGGCGACGCCGAAGACCGTGATGGTCGTGTTCGCCGTCTGCCCGATGCCGTTGCTGCCTGAGCACGGCATGTAGAACTTCGACGTGAACGTGAGCGTCGCGCCGGGCGTCATGCCATTCATCAGCGTGGACCCGGCTGTGGACGTTCCCAGGAACAGCTCCGTTCCCCCCGCCGGGGTGACGGTGTGGGCGAACTGGTTCGGGCCTGTGTTCCCCGGGGAGCAGTTGACCGAGCCGGCGATGAGGGTCCAGAGGGTCGACCCGCCGCTGCCCGTGGCGTCCGCCCCGTACGCCCGCAGGCTGATGCTGACGTTCCCCGTGTTGGTGGCGGTGAAGCTGACCGGCGGGGTGAGCTGGTTCGACGCCTTCGACGTGCCGAACTGCAGCGTGCCGTAGTTCACCGACGTGGGCGACACGGTGATGGCGACGCTCTGGACCGACACCGTCGCCGCGATGTTCTGCGAGCCGGATTGGCCCAGGGCGGGCAATGCCAGGCCGATGGCGCCGAGGCTCGAGAGGACGAAGACGGAAAGCGTGCGGAGAAGCATCGTGCGCATCCTTTCGCTGGACCCGCCGTTCGGCGGGAACATCCCTGTTCGAGCGCGTACGCTACCGGAGGCGCGGCGTCGTGTCAAGACGCTGACGTCGAATCGCGACCGACGAGCGCAGGTCGACGCCGGCGAGCCGCCTCGGACTTGGATGGGTTGTCGATTGCCGGGGCTCTGGGGCGCGTGGATGGATTGCGTCGGGGGCGCGAGGGTGCTACTATGCGCCGCGTGCTCTCGGTTCGAGGGCCGATGGCGTACTGCGTACGCGTGACGAGGTTGGGAAACGAACGCAGGGGATAAGGGCCTGCTGGTCCGTCCCGGCTCGCGAGGATGCGGGTTCGTCGGACGGGCCGGGGGCTTTTTCCACGCCTATGGACAGCGAAGGCAGTAGACAGACGCAGATCCCGAACGCGGCCGTCTTCCGGGCGGGGCGCGTCCGGTGCGCGCGGCGTGGGCGGGCTGCGGCCAGTAGAAAGGGGGGAACCCGTGCACGTCACCATCGATGGTTTCGGTGGCAACCCGCAGCTCCTGGCTAACGAGGAGCGCATCCGGGACCTGCTCGACAGGTACCCGGCTCAGATCGGCATGACCAAAATCGCTCCCCCTTTCACCTATCGGTACGTCGGCGTCAAACCCCTCGACTGGGGCATCTCCGGATTCGTCCTCATCGCTGAAAGCCACATCTCCATCCACACGTTCCCGGAGTACCGCCACGTGTGGGTCGATATCTTCTCCTGCAAGGGCTTCGACGCCGATCGCGCCGTCGCCGACATGAAGGAGGCGTTCGAGCTGGCCGAGGTCGAGGTCCGGATCCTCGAGCGCGGCCTCGAGTACCCGCACAGCATCCGGGCGTCGGTGCCCCTGATGCACCGGGAGCGGGCGGAGGCGGCCGAGGCCATCGGCGCGCGAGCCCGCGAGGGAGCGGCGACGTGAACCGGCACGACTACTTCGAGCGGCGCGTCGAGCCGTTCCCCATCACGGAGCGGGCCAGCGCCGGCGAGGTCGTCGAGCGGATGGGGAAGACGGCGTTCCAGGCGCGAAACATCGCGCAGGCGGCGCGCATCTGGCGCCGCATGCTCGAGGACGACGTCACCATCATGTTCGGGCTCGCGGGCGCCATGATCCCCGCGGGCATGCGCGAGGTCGTGGTCTACCTGATCCAACACCGGCTGATCGACTGCGTGGTCAGCACCGGCGCGAACCTGTTCCACGACGTCTACGAGACGCTGGGGAAACCGCACTGGCAGTCGAGCCCGGATGAGGATGACGTCGAGCTGGGGCACCGGCGGATCAACCGCTTCTACGACGTGCTGGCCCCGGAAACCGACTTCACGCAGGCGGAGGAGTTCTGCGTGTCGTTCGCGTCGTCCCTGGACCCGACGCGGCCCTACACGACGCGCGAGTACTTCGAACTGATGGGCCGCGCGCTGATCCCGCAGGCGCAACAGGAAGGCATCCTGACGGCCGCGGCGAAGGCGGGCGTGCCGGTGTTTACGGCGGCCCTGGGCGACAGCGTCCACGGGCTCTCCATCGCGTCGTCGCGCCTGCGCTCGGGGCAGCGCCTGCTCTTCGACATCATCGGCGACGTGCTGGAGACCGGGTGGATCTCGCTGACGGCGAACGGCACCGGGGTGATCTACATCGGCGGGGGCACGCCGAAGAACTTCATCCAGCAGTCGGAGGTCGCGAGCTACATCTTCCAGCGGGACCTGCCTGGTCACCGCTACGGGATTCAGATCACGATGGACCAGCCGCAGTGGGGCGGGCTGTCGGGCTGCACCTTCGAGGAAGCGCAGTCGTGGCGGAAGATCGCGCCCGACGCGAACACGGTGACGGTGAACGTCGAGGCGACGGTCGCGCTACCGCTCATCGTCCAGGCGCTGGCGGAGGAGGCGAAGGACGTCATCGCGCGGCGCCGGGCGCCGGTGTTCGACTTCTCGAAGATGCCGGGACGCTTTGAGGGCCGTGTGCAGCCGGAGGGCGTCGCCGCCCGCGCGCGGCTGTGACGTGACGCCGTCCGATGGCTGACCCGCGCTTCTATCCCCCGACGAACTTCGCCGCCCTCGACCCCGAGGACTCGGCGTACGAGACCTCGCGCGTGGTGATCGTGCCGGTGCCGTACGACTCGACGGTGAGCGCCCGGGCGGGCGCCCGCGACGGCCCGCGGGCCATTATCGAGGCGTCGGCGGACATGGAGCTGTACGACGTCGCGGTGGGCCTGGCGCCGTACCGCCTGGGCATCCACACGATGCCCGAGGTGGCGCCGCACACGGGTAGCCCGGCGGCGATGATCGACCGCATCGAGTCGGTCGTCGGCGAGCTGTTGGACGACGGGAAGTTCGTGGTGACGCTGGGCGGCGAGCACACCGTGAGCGTGGGCGCCGTGCGCGCATACGGGAAGCGGGTGCGCAACCTCTCGGTGCTCGCCATCGACGCGCACGCGGACCTGCGCGACCAGTACCTCGACACGCCGTACAACCACGCATGCACGTTGCGCCGCAACCTCGAGGTCGCGCCCGTGGTGCAGATCGGGCTCCGCTCGGCGGGAGAAGAGGACGCGGCGTTCATCCGCGAACGCGGGCTGCCGTTCTATCAGCCGCAGGAGTTCCGTCGGCCGGGCGCGGCGGACGAGATCATCGAGCGGCTCACCGAGCACGTGTACATCACCATCGACCTCGACGGCTTCGATCCGTCGGAGATGGCGGCGGTGGGCACGCCGGAGCCCGGCGGCCTGCACTGGGACGAGGTCACGGACTTCCTGGCGCGCGTGGCGGAGCGGCGGCGCATCGTCGGGTTCGACGTGACGGAGCTCGCGCCGGAGCTCGGCCCGCGGTCGTGCGCGCAGCTCGCCGCCAAGCTGACGTACCGGCTCATCGGCCTCGCGTTGCTGCGCGAGTAGCGTCGGAGCGCCCTGGGCGCTCGTCCCCTCACCCTCGACTGTACGTGGAGGCCACCCTTCAGGGTCGTTCCATTGACGCCGGCCAGACGACGCGCGGCCCCGGCGTCAGGAGGCGGCTCGGCCGCGCTCGATGCGGCGGCGGATCTCCTCGAGATGGGCCCGCTCGTGCTCGATCATGTGCTCCACCATCTGGCGGATGCTCATGCGGCCGCGTTCGAGGTGCTGTCCGGTCCGGGCCCAGTTCCAGTGCACGAGCGTGGTGAGAAGGCGCACCGTCTCGGCTCTCCAGCGCTCGATGTCGGCGAGCAGCTCGAGGACGTCGGCGTCCTGATAGTTGTGCTCGCGGACCCATGCCTCCTGGTCGTAGGGTTCGAGCACCGGGTCGAACTGCGTCGCCATCATGTGGAGGCGCTTGTGGTAGACCTCGGCCGCGTCCCGGAGGTGGCCCACGATCTCCTTGATGGACCAGCCGCCCTCGGGACGCTGGCGCATGAAGTGGTCGGCGAGGTCGCCGACCAGCGCTTCGAGCTCGCGCGGCATGGCCTTGAGCGGCTCCACCAGGTGCAGGTGCCCGGTGGCGCCCGGTTCGATCCGAGGGTGGATGTACGGCCGGCTGGTCACGAGAGCCCCTCGTTCCGTGGGTTACGGACCGATTCTAGAGAACGGCGCGGGTAGGCGAAAGCGTCCGCGGCTCAGGGGACGAGGCTCCAGTCCGCGGGAAGCCGGTAGGTGAAGACCTGGTTCGTGAGCTTGCGGCCGTCGTGGACGCGGCCGCGGCCCGCCCGGGTGATCTCCTGATAGCTGTTTTGGATCTGGATGATGCGGTGGT
>DATLZC010000029.1:0-3300 GCA_035574215.1 Dehalococcoidia bacterium
CAACTTCACGTGCACGTAAGGGAGAAGCCACATGCCGATCGATTTTACGCTCCCCCCGGACGTCGAGGCCGTGCGCCAGCGGGTCCGGAAGTTCATGGACGAGGAAGTCCGTCCCGTCGAGGAGAGCCTACGGCAGAACGAAGGCGACCGCAACGCATACGTCCGGGCCATTCTCGAGCTGCGTCAGAAGGCGCGGGCGCAGGGGCTGTGGAACCCGCATCTGCCTCCGGAGTGGGGCGGGATGGGCCTCGGGCCGGTCGCGATGGCGTTCGTTTCGGCGGAGGCCGGCCGCACCGGTATCGGCCCCTTCGTTATCAACGCCCAGGCTCCCGACGAGGGCAACATGCACACCCTGCTCCACTGGGGCACCCCTGAGCAGAAAGAACGCTACCTCCGGCCGCTCGCCGAGGGACGCGCCCGCTCCTTCTTTGCGATGACCGAACCCGAGGTGGCGGGCTCCGACCCCACGCTCATCCAGACGACCGCGGTGGAAGACGGCGATGAGTGGGTGATCAACGGGCACAAGTGGTTCTCCTCGGGAGCGCGAGGCGCGAGCTTCGGCATCGTCATCGCCTGCACCGACCCCGACGCCGACCCGCCGCAGGCTCGGAACTCCGCCTTCATCGTCGAGGTGCCGACCGACGGCTTTGAGATCGTGCGGGACGTCGAGACGATCTCCGGCTACGGCAATCATCCTGAGCTGCGGTTCACCAACGTGCGTGTGCCGCGCGACCGGATGCTGGGCGGCAGAGGCGATGGACACCGGCTCGGGCAGTACCGCCTGGGTCCGGCGCGGCTGGCCCACTGTATGCGTTGGATCGGGCAAGCCGAAGTGGCTCTCGAGATGATGGTGGACCGCGCCCTGAAGCGGTACTCCCACGGCTCCTACCTGGCGGAAAAGCAGGCGATTCAGTGGATGATGGCCGAGTCGGCCATGGAGCTGTACACGGCGAAGCTCATGGTGCTGCACGCCGCCTACAAGATCGAGAAGGGGCTCCCCTTCCGGCAGGAAGTCTCCATGGCCAAGGTCCACGTCGCTAACACGCTGTGGCGCATCATCGACCGGGCGATCCAGGTGCACGGCGCGCTCGGCATCTCGACCGACACGCCGCTCGAGCGCATGCTCCGCGGCGCGCGGTACGCGCGACTAGCGGACGGCGCCGATGAGGTGCACATGCAGACGATCGCCCGGAACGTCATCGAGGCCTACAAGACTACGGGGAACACCCGCTCGGCGACGGGCGACCTTTTGCTGTGAGCGTCAGACGCTCTCGATTTCGACGGTGCCGGCCGAGCCGTCCACGGTGATGCGGTCGCCCGTGCGGATGACGCTCGTGGCGATCGCGGTGTTGACGACGGCGGGCACGCCGTATTCTCTCGCGACGACGGCGCCGTGCGACAGCAGGCCGCCGAGATCGGTGACGATGGCGGCCGACAGCGGAAAAAGCGGCGTCCAACCGGGGTCGGTGAACGGGGCGACGAGGATCTCCCCCTGACGCATCTCGTCCGCCTGACGGAGGTCGGTGATCACGCGGGCGTGGCCGGTCACGCGTCCGGAGCTGGCGGGCAGCCCCCGGAGGACGCGGCCGTCCGGGCGGTCCGGGGCGCGCTCGGGAATGGGGCGCTTCTCGGCGTCCAGCGCCCACGGCGCGGGAAGGTGGCGCCACTGCTCGTACTGCGTGAGCCGCTCGCGCACGCGGTCGCGCAGCGCCGGGTCGGGTCGCAGCTGCGTACACGCGGCTTCGAGTTCCTCCGCCTCGATGTAGAAGACGTGCTCCTGCGCGTCGAGGATGCCCAGGTCCACGAGCCGGCGGCCGATCTCGAGATGGCACCGGCGCAGCGGGAGCATGACTTTGAGGAGGTGGAACTTCGGGTCCTCGCGCAGGGGCACGAACGTCTGCGCCTGCTGGATATAGGAGCGCAGAATCAGACGCTTCCAGGGAAGCAGGCGGTCGACCAGCCGCCGGCGCAGGAGTCCTTCGACGCGCGCCTGCGCGGCCTCCCGGGCCTGCCGCTGCCGTTCGGTCACCTCGGCGGGTCCGCCCTGCGGCGGGCTCACCACGTACGCCTTGAAGATGGCGAGGAGCGGGGCCGGGTCCTCGGCCCATCGCGGATTCACGATGTCCAGCTCGTCCGCCGCGCGGTGTCCGAACTCAGCGAGGAACCGGCGGAGGTCCGACGCGACGGGCGCCCCGGCAGGGTGCGCCGCCAGGTCGTCGAGCATGGTCGCCGGCGAGCTGCGGGCCACGAGCGCGCGGATGTCCGCCCGGGCCGCCGCCTTGCGCGCGATGCGCCATAGCTTCGCGGAGCCTTCGGCCGTCTTCGTCATCTCGAGCCCCGCCACGAGGTCGTTCGCCAGTGACGCGTCGCCCACCCACTGCTCGAGGAGGTAGGACAGCGCGCCGTAAGTGGCGAAGGCGGCGCCGTTGCAGTCGTTGAACACCTGATAGAAGGGTTCGAGACGTTCGGTGGCCTCCACTTCCGCCTCGAAAAGCTCGCGCAGGGTCAGCGCGCTCAGGTCGAGGCTCGCGAGACGTCGCGCGGCCTCTTCCGCCAGGGGGATGCAGGAGCGCAGCGTCTCGGGGGCCTGCCGCTGGCGGCGCGCTTGGCGGCTCATCGCCGGCAGGAAGCGGATGAGCTTGCGCCAGCGCAGCCCCTGTTCGGGAAGCGGAAGGCCGTGGTCGGCGTTCGGTCCGCCGAACGGCTGGAGGACCGCCCTCGAGGGCATCCCGCCCTCGACGACGTAGTAGTGGTACATGGCGCCGACATTGAAGTAGAGGCGCCCCTGGTACAGCGTGGCGAAGGCGACGCCGTGGGCGCCGCGGAAGCCCGCTTCCTGGAGGCTCCGTTGGAACCAGTCGTTGAGCGCCGCGCCGATGGTCGACCACGTGAGCGGCGTGATCATGCCCGGCAGCACCTCCCCCGCGTTCGCCCGCGTCCAGAGGTCGAAGGGGCGAGGCTCGACGTACGGAGCCGGTCGGAACAGTCGTCGCTCCCCGGTCATGTCACGCTCGGCACCTCCATGGTGTCCCGCCCGTATGGTAGCGCCTGCGGCGTCCGCGAAGCATCGGGAAGCGATCGCATCAAAATGGGCGCGAATGCATCAGCGCAAGACTTGACACGGGACGGTCGATGACTATACTTGGAACCAGTCGGTTTCTTAGCGACCTCTAAGTTATTGCGGTCATATCCCGGGAGGCCACCCATGGCGATCGACCAGGACGTGCTTCACCAGTTGAAGACCCAGGAGGCCGAGGTCCCTGCGGTCGACCTGAGCTGGCTGAACATCGACACCGAGTG
>DATLZC010000030.1:0-2211 GCA_035574215.1 Dehalococcoidia bacterium
CTCTGGCAGAAGATTCGGCGCGGCCTCTCTGCGGGCCGGGTTCAGTCGGTCGCGCTGCGCATGATCGTGGAGCGCGAACGCGAGATTCAGTCGTTCCAACCGCAGGAATACTGGACCATCGACGCCCTGCTGGCGAAGCCGGGCTCGCCCGACACATTCACCGCGCGTCTGTACGGGCGCGCGAGCGTCAAGAAGCTGGAGATCGGAAGCGAAGCGCAGGCGACGGCCCTCGTGGCCGAGCTTCGCGACGCCTCCGTACGGGTTCGCGCGGTCACGACGCGGCAGGTGAGACGGCGCCCGCAGCCGCCGTTCACGACCAGCACGCTCCAGCAGGAGGCGTCCCGCCGGTTTGGCTTCACGGCGAAGCGGACCATGGCGCTCGCCCAGGCGTTGTACGAGGGCGTCGACGTCGAGGGCAACGGGCGCGTCGGGCTCATCACATACATGCGGACCGACTCGCTGCACATCGCGGAGTCGGCCCGGCGCGAGGCCCGCGAGTACATCGCGCGTACCTGGGGCGAGAACCATCTGCCGGCGTCGCCCCGGGTGTACAAGACCAAGACGAAGGGGGCGCAAGAAGCGCACGAAGCGATTCGCCCCACGTCCATCGCGCGCACACCGGACGCCGTGCGGCGGTGGCTCACCGCCGACCAGCTCAAGCTCTACACGCTCATCTGGCAGCGGATGGTGGCGTCGCAGATGGCCGACGCCGTGTACGACCAGACGACGGTGGAGGTGGAGGCGGCGCCTCGCGCCAATCCGCGCGACCCTCTCTACCTTCGGGCCACCTGCAGCGTGCTGGCGTTCCCCGGCTACCGCGCGGTCTACCAGGAGACGAAGGAGAACGGCTCGGCGGAGGACGACGAGGGGCGGCTGCCGTCTTTGGCGGAGGGGGATGCCCTCGAGATTCGTGACGTGACGCCCGAGCAGCACTTCACCGAGCCGCCGCCGCGGTACACCGAAGCCACGTTAGTGAAAGCGCTCGAGGAGAACGGGATCGGGCGGCCGAGCACGTACGCGCCCATCATCTCGACCATCATCGAGCGGGGGTACGTGGCGCGCGAGGGTCGCTCGCTCAAGCCGCTCGATCTGGGCATCGTCGTGAACGATCTGTTGGTGCAGCAGTTCCCCGAGGTCGTCGACGTAGGATTCACTGCCGAGATGGAAGAAGACCTGGACCAGATCGCCCGAGGCGAGCGGCCGTGGCAGCCCGTCGTCCAGGAGTTCTACCGCCCGTTGGAAGAGGCGCTCGCCCGCGCGGCGGCTGCCCCTAAGGTGGTGCAGGAGACGGGCGAGGTGTGCGAGAAGTGCGGGCGGCCGATGGTGCTGCGTTGGGGCCGCTTCGGCCGGTTCCTGGCATGCACCGGCTTTCCCCAGTGTAGGAACACCCGGCCCGTGGAGGAGGAAGAGCAGGAGCCGCTGCCCGAGACCGACGAGCGCTGCCCCGAGTGCGGCGAGCCGATGGCGGTCAGGCGCGGGCGTTTCGGGCTGTTCCTGGCCTGTACCCGCTACCCCGACTGCAAGGGCCGGAAGCGCATCGAGAAAAAGGTCGGTGTCACGTGCCCGCGCTGCGGAGTGGGCGAGGTCGTCCAGCGGCAGGCGCGCCGGGGGCGGCGCCGGACGTTCTACGGCTGCTCGCGCTACCCCGAGTGCGACTTCACGAGCTGGTCCCGGCCGCTGGCCGCGCCCTGCCCCGAATGCGGGAAGCGCGAGCTCGTCGCTGCGGCCGGCAACACCGCTCGGTGCCTCGCGTGCCACTGGAAGGGCCCCGCGCCGGCCGAGCGCGCGCTCGCCGGGACCGCGGTCTGATCTGGCCCCGCTGTCGGCCTCGGCGTTTCCCGGCGGGCCGTCCGTTTCACCCGTAGGCAAGGACGTTCAAACTGGCGGACGAACGCGGCCGCAGCGAAGTGCGGCGGCGACGTTGGACGCGCGAGACGCTCCGCCGACTGCCGGACGAGGACCCTTTCGCGTAAGCGCGGGGTCCACTAGCATACGGTGGGTTTCGCCCCGGAGGGTCGCCACCGGGAATTATGACAGGTTTGACTGTCGAAATTCCCGGCGATACGATCAAGGTGGCCGGACACCCGGCTGTACGGCGTCCGCCCGGGTCGCCGCCGAGGAGCGAAGCGTTTGCAGTTCCTTCTCGAGAACTATCTCGCAGTCCTGCTCGGCACGGTCATCGGCATCATTCTCGTCGCGACGGCGCTGATC
>DATLZC010000031.1:0-9289 GCA_035574215.1 Dehalococcoidia bacterium
CGCCTGCGCCCACCGCCGCAGGCGGTTCGCCCGTCCCGACCGCGGGGCCGCCGTCCGCCACGCCGACCACGACGCCCGAGCCCGCGACGCCGGCGCCGCCGACGCCCGTGCCCCTGGGCTACCGGCTCGTCCCGGCCATCCCCTCCGCGACCTTCCCCTCGATGCTCGCCTTCGCCGTCGTTCCGGGCCGGCCGGACGAGGCGGTCATCGCCACCCAGACGGGCCAGCTCTGGCGCGTCCCGCTCTCGGGCGAGGGTGAAGCCGCGCTGTTCGGCGACATCTCCGGCCGGCTGATCCCCAACCCGGGAAGCGAGGAAGGCCTGCTCGGCCTCGCCTTCTCGCCCTCGTTTGAGCGCGACGGATGGGTCTACCTGTACTACTCGGCGGGACCTCCGCGGCGGAGCGTGCTCTCGCGCTTCCGCGTCGTGTCGGACGCCATCGACCCGGCGTCCGAGCAGATCATCCTCGAGATCCCGCAGCCGTTCGCGAATCACAACGGCGGACAGATCGCGTTCGGCCCCGACGGATACCTCTACGTCGCGCTGGGCGACGGCGGGTCGGGCGGCGACCCCCTGGGCAACGCACAGAACCTGGGCGAGCTCCTGGGCTCGATTCTCCGCATCGATGTCTCAGGGCCATCGGGCTACCGCGTGCCGCCGGACAATCCGTTCGTGGGCGTGGCCGGCGCGCGGCCCGAAATCTACGCCTACGGCCTGCGGAACCCCTGGCGTTTCAGCTTCGACCGCGCGACGGGCGTCCTCTGGGCCGGCGACGTGGGGCAGAACCGGTGGGAGGAGGTGGACCGCATCGTCGCCGGCGGCAACTACGGCTGGAACATCATGGAGGGCCCCGAGTGCTTCCGCGCGGCGGAGTGCGACCGGACGGGGCTCGCGCTTCCGCGGGCGTGGTACGGGCGGGAGGACGGCGCGTGCGCCGTCATCGGCGGGTACGTGTACCGCGGACGCGCGATGCCCGAGCTCGACGGCTGGTTCGTGTACGGCGACTTCTGCAACGGCCGCGTCTGGGCGGTGAACACCGGGGACGAGAGCAGCCTGCCCGTGCTCCTGGCCGACACCGGGCGCGCCATCTCGTCGTTCGGCGAGCTGCCCGACGGCGAGCTCATCGCGCTCACGTTCGACCGCGCGGTGTATCGCCTCGAGCGAGCTCCGTGACGGCGGCTTTGCGCCGGGCGCGGCGACGCTCGTAGAATCGGGGTATGAGCGTCCCGCTTTCGGAAGCCGTCAAGCAGTATCTCGCGAGCCTCAAACCCGAAGACCGGCAACGCTGCCAGCCGGAGTTGCTCCGGCTCGAGCGCTGGCTCGGGCCCGACCGGGACGTGGCCGGCCTCCGCGGGCAGGAGGTGGCGTCCTACGCCGAGAGCATCGCCGACAACGTGCGCGACGCGGCCGAACGGGTGGACGCCGTGCGGCGGTTCCTCGCGTTTCTGCACAAGCGGCAATGGGCCAGCGAGAATCTGGCGCGCCACGTGCCGGTGCGCAGGACCGGCGTGAAGCGGGCGTCGCCCGCGCCGAAGGCGGCCCAGGTGGCCGACGAGGTCCACCTGACGCCCGAAGGTCACGCGGCGCTCTTGCGGGAGCTCGAAGAGCTGAAGGAGAAGCGCGTCCACATTGCGGCCGAGCTCAAGCGGGCGATGGCGGACAAGGACTTCCGCGAGAACGCACCCCTCGACGCCGCCCGCGACGCTCAGGGCCATCTCGAACGGCGAATCCGCGAGATCGAGGCCACGCTGAAGCGCGCCGTCATCGTCACGGCGCAAGACCACGACGGCCAGTCGGTCCGCATCGGCTCGACCGTGGTGCTGCACAACCTGCAGTCGCAACGGGAGCTGCGGTACACCCTCGTGAGCCCGAGCGAGGTCGACCCGCGGGCGGGCAAGATTTCGACGGAGTCGCCCGTGGGGAAAGCGCTCCTGCACCGGCGGGAAGGCGAGGAGATCGAGGTCGAGGCCCCTTCGGGCGTGCAGCGCTTCCGCATCGAGCGGATCGAGGCGCCTTCCTGAGCCCTTCGGGGGAACCCCGATTTTGCCGCTGACGCCCCCCGAGTCCTCTCATGAGGCGCGGCGTTCTGCCGACCCTGTGTGGTGAACGAGGCCAGCGCCTCGGGGAGGACGGCAATGATCGTGGGCGACGTGAAGTGCTACCACTGCGGCCACGTGAGCGGGCAGTTGGAGCAGGAGAACGGGCGGCGACGGTTCCGGCCGCGGCCGGGTTTTCGGGGCGAGCTCCCGGCGCCGGGCCAGCGCATCCGGTGCGAGCGCTGCGGCGGTCCCGTCTTTCTCGATGAAGTGCGCACCCTCACCGGACTCGAGCGGATGAGCCGGGCGCCGGACGACGAGATCGACAGAGCCGCCTGAAGCACTCCGTAGGGCAAATGCATCCTTGACATGGCGCCGCGCCCGATGCTAGACAGTGACGGGTAGCTTGTGCTTCCCTTCACGTAGTTCGAGTTCCGTCCGGGCGCGTTCGCGCGACATCTGACCCCGCAGCGACCGACCGGGCCGCCTCCGCCGGCACGACGCCGGAGAGAGGGCCGCCGTGACCTGGTACCAGCGCCTCACGCTCGTCACCCTGCTCGGGACCTTTCTACTGCTGGTGATGGGCGCGATCGTGAGGGCCACCGATTCGGGGCTCGGCTGCCCCGACTGGCCCCACTGTCACGGGCAGTGGATTCCCCCCGCTGACCATCACGCCTGGATCGAGTGGACTCACCGCCTGGTCGCGAGTATTGTCGGCGTCCTCGTGATCGCGATGGCCGTGGGCGCGGTAATGGCGTACCGGCGGGTCCGGACGGTGCTCTGGCCGGCGCTCGCGAACGTCGCGCTGGTGGGCGCGCAGGCGCTCCTCGGCCGCGAAGCCGTCGAGCGCGAGCTGCCGTCCTCGGTGGTCATGGCGCACCTCGCCATGGCCCTGGCCATCCTCGCGGTGCTCATCTACATCTTCGTGAGCGCGAGGGAGAGCGCGCGGCCAGCGCCCGTACGGGCGGGGCCTCCCGACCGGCAGGTGATCCCGGACTACGGCTTTGCGGTGTTCGCGGCCCTGGGCGCGGTGGCCGTCTTCGTCGTGCTCATGACGGGGGCGTACGTCACCGGGCGGAACGCCGGGCTCGTGTTCACCGACTGGCCTCTGATGAACGGCCAGCTCATCCCCGACCGCGGCCCGCTCACCGATGTGCACTTCACCCACCGGCTCGTGGCGGCGGTCGTCGGCGTGGTGCTGGCGACGGTGGCGTTCCAGGCGTGGCGGTGGCAGCGCCATCAGCCCGTCATCGTGGGCACCGCGGCGGCCGCCTTCGCCCTGTACCTGGGGCAGGTGATGATCGGCGCGGGGCAGGTCTGGACGAAGCTGTCGGACCCCTACGTCGTCCTGCACGTCGCCGCTGGCTCGCTCATCTGGTGCCTGATGGTGTTTCTCGTGCTCGCGAGCGTCTATCAGGCGCGCCGCGACGCGCTGGCGGAGTCGGAGACGCCGCCCGGCCGCCGGACCATCCGCGACACCGTCACCGCGTACTTCCTCCTGACGAAGCCGCGCATCATCGAGCTCCTGCTCATCACGACGGTGCCGACAATGGTCATCGCGTTCCGGGGCTGGCCACCCCTGTGGCTGGTGCTGGCGACGGTCGTCGGAGGCGCGATGGCCGCGGGCAGCGCGAACGCCATCAACTGCTACCTCGACCGCGATATCGACCGCATCATGGCGCGCACCCGCGGGCGGCCGCTGCCGTCGGGCGCCGTCGAGCCGGAGCAGGCGCTCGCCTTCGGCGTGGCGCTGGGCATCGTGGCGTTCGCCTTCCTGGCCATCGTGGTGAATCTCGTGAGCGCACTCCTGGCGGTCGGCGCCATACTGTTCTACGTCCTCGTCTACACCATGTGGTTGAAGCGCTCGACGGCGCAGAACATCGTCATCGGTGGAGCCGCGGGCGCGGCGCCGCCGCTCGTCGCGTGGGCGGCCGTGCACGGCGAGGTCGGCCTCCCGGCGCTCGTCCTCTTCGCCGTCATCTTCCTATGGACACCGCCGCATTTCTGGGCCCTCGCGCTCAAGTACGCGAATGACTACCGGGCGGCGGGCGTGCCCATGCTGCCCGTGGTGCGCGGAGGCGAGGAGACGCGCCGGCAGATCCTCGTGTACACCGCGCTCACCGTCGCCCTGACGCTGGCGCTCTACCCGGTCGCGGGCATGGGCCCCATCTACCTCGCGGCGGCGCTCGCGCTGGGGGCGGCGTTCCTGCTCGAGGCGGTGCGCGTGTGGCGAGACCCGTCCGACCGCGCCGCCATGAGCCTCTTCCGGTTTAGCATCACGTACCTCGGCTTGCTGTTCGCGGCGATGGTCGTGGATCAGCTCGTCGCCGCCTACGCCCTGTAGGCTCCGGTTCGGCTTGAGCGAGGAATCGGCACGGCCTAAGATTCTCGTGCCCGCCGCGCCGCTGGCTGCGCCGGCGATTCGCCACGCCACCGCTCGACACACGAGGAGGGCCTGCCGATTACCACCGCCGCTGTTCCCATCGCGAGTCCGGGCAACTTCTTCGAAGACTTTCGCGTCGGTCAGACGCTCCGTCACGCCGTCCCCCGCACCGTGACCGAGGGCGATCAGTCGCTGTACATCGCCCTCACCGGGGACCGGAATCCGCTCCACTGCTCGGCCGAGTTCGCGCGTTCCCTCGGGTTCCGGCGCGAGACGGTGAACGACCTGCTGACGTTCCACATCGTCTTCGGCAAATCGGTGCCGGATGTGTCCCTCAACGCCATCGCGAACTTGGGGTACGCCGCCGTCCGCTTCCTGCGGACGGTCTACCCGGGCGACACGCTCACGGCGACGTCCGAGGTCATCGGCCGGCGGGAGTCCTCCACCGGCGACAGCGGCGTCGTCTGGGTGCACACGGTGGGGAAGAATCAGCGGGACGAGACGGTGCTCGAGTTTTACCGCTGGATCCTGGTGCGCAAGCGCACGCCCGGCCTCACGAATGACCCCGACGAGACTCCGGAGCTGCCGAAGGAGGTAGCCCCGGCGGACCTGGTGGTGCCCGAGGCGTTCGATTTCTCACGCTTCGACGCCGCCGCGACGGGCGGGCGCTGGTTCTGGGAGGACTACGCCCCGGGCCAGCGCATCGTCCACCCGCAGGGGATGACTCTGGAGGAGGCGGAGCAGCAGATCATCACGCGCCTCTACCAGAACACCGCCCGCGCTCACTTCAACGCACTCGAGATGAGCCAGTCGCGGTTCGGCCGTCGGATCATCTACGGCGGACACATCATTTCGGTGGCGCGGGCGCTGTCCTACGACGGCCTGGAGAACGCGCTCGCGATCCTGGCGTGGAACGGCGGGACGCACAGCAACCCCACAATGGCGGGCGACACGCTGTTCGCGTGGACCGAGGTGCTCGATCGGATCGACCTAGGGCGGCCGGACTGCGGCGCGCTGCGCTTGCGTCTGGTGGCGGTGAAGAACCAGGACCCGAATCAGGAGGAGATTCCCCTCAAGGTGAAGGACGAACGGGGGCGCGACGTGTACCATCCCAACGTGGTCCTCGACCTCGACTACGTGGTGCTGATGCCGCGGAGGCGGGCGGCGTGACGGCGGCGACGGAGCGGGTCGAGGCGGCGCAGCGGCTCGCGGCGGAAGCCATGCGCATCGCGGACGCCGCCATCGAGCGCGCGAAAGCGCTGCTGGAGGGGGGACGCGCCATCGACGCGCGGCAGCCGCACGCCGAGCGCCTGGCGCTGGTGGCGACGGAGGCGCGGGCCGCCCACGAGCTCACCGGGTACGCGTCGCGCGTGCCGCCGTCGGCGCCGGACGCGGCCATCGAGGCCGACCTCGCGCACGCGTTTGCGGCGGAAGCCCTGCACGGCATTGCGAACCGTGTGCGGGCGCATCCCGACGAGTTCGGCGGCGAACGCCTGCTGGCGCCTCTCGACGAGCCGGACGTCCGTCAGGCCCTGCTCGCCGGGCTCGACGACGCCTTCATCGAGGACATCGGCCGGCGGGTCATCGAGGCGCGGGGCGTGAACCAGTGCTACCTCGAGGACCCGGCGGCGGCAATGGTGCGCGAGTCGGCCCGCGCCTTCGCGCGCGCCGAGATCGCGCCCATCGCGCAGGACATGCACCGGCAGGACCTCGACGTCCCGGAGTCGCTCATCAGGAAGATGGCGGAGGTGGGATTCTTCGGCATCTCCATTCCGGAGGAGTACGGCGGCACGGGGATGACCGCGACGGCGATGACCATCCTTTCGGAGGAGCTGTGCGCCGCCTCGCTGGTCGGGGGCTCGCTCATCACCCGGTCGGAGATCCTGACCCGGGCGCTCCTCCAGGGCGGGACCGAGGAGCAGAAGCGGACGTGGCTTCCACGCATCGCTTCGGGCGAGCTGATGGTGGGCGTCGCGGTCACGGAGCCGGACGTCGGCTCCGATGTGGCGTCGCTGCAGTGCCGGGCGACGCCGGGCGAGCTCGACGGCCGGAAGGGCTGGTTCATCGACGGCCCGAAGGCGTGGTCGACCTTCGCGGGGCGGGCCGACATCCTGGCGCTGCTCGCGCGGACGGACCCCGACCCGGCGAGCGGCGCTCGCGGGCTGTCGCTGTTCATCGTCGAGAAGGACCCGCATCCGGGCCATCACTTCGTCCAGACGCAGCCGGGCGGAGGGCAGATCGTCGGCACCGCGAACCCGACGCCGGGCTACCGGGGGATGCATTCGTTCACGCTGGCGTTCGACCGCTACTTCGTGCCGGCGGAGAATCTCGTGGGCGGCGAGGCCGGCCTGAACCGGGGATTCTTCTTGCAGATGAGCGGGTTCGCCGTGGGCCGGCTCCAGACGGGCGGGCGGGCCACCGGGGTCGCCCAGGCGGCGCTGGAGAAGGCCTGCGCCTACGTGACGGCGCGCACCCAGTTCGGAAGGCCCATCGGCGAGTACGGGCTCACCCGGCACAAGATCGGCCGGATGGCGGCGCACATCATGGCGGGCCGCCAGCTCACGTATGCCGCCGCCCGCCTCGTGCACGAAGGCGACGTGCGGGTCGAGCCCGCGATGGCGAAGCTCTTCGCCTCGGACGTCGCCGTGTGGGTGACGCAGGACGCACAGCTCCTGCACGGCGGGTGGGGGTACTCGGAGGAGGACCCCATCGCCCGGTACGTGGCGGACGCGCTGGTGCT
The DNA here is from genome assembly GCA_035574215.1 of Dehalococcoidia bacterium. Lineage (GTDB taxonomy): Bacteria > Chloroflexota > Dehalococcoidia > DSTF01 > JACRBR01 > DATLZC01. Next base: position 7,159 of record DATLZC010000031.1, read on the forward strand.
CCCGATCTTCGAGGGCGTCAAGCCCATCCTCGAGCTCAAGGTCATCGCGCGGTCCCTGCTCGCGGGCTAGGGCACGAGGGGCGCGGTTCGAGAGCGGCCGCGCCTATAATGTCCGTAGCCCCGTCTCGCAGAAAGGAGCCGCGATGTCCGCTGAAGACGCCAGCCCTGCGCTCGGACTCATCTCCTACGGCATGTACGTCATCGGGTCGAAGAACGGGGACGAGGTGAACGGGATGACCGCCAACTGGCTCACCCAGGTCTCCTTCGACCCGCGGATGGTGGCGCTGGCGGTCGAGAACGACGCCCGCACCCTCCGTAACATCAAGGCCGACCGCGTCTTCAGCGTGAACGTGGTGCGCAGCGACGGCCTGCACCTCATCGAGAAGTTCGTTCAGCCTCAGGAGCGCGTCGGCAACAAGCTCGGCGACGTCGAGTTCTTCACCGCGACGACGGGCGCGCCGATCCTGCGGGAGGCGCTCGCGTGGTTCGAATGCCGGGTGGTGAATCTCGTGGAGACGGGCGACCACACGCTGGTCATCGGCGAGGTGGTCGACGGCGGGACGCTTGGCGAGGGCGATCCGCTGACGCTGCGCGACCTGGGCTGGGAGTACGGCGGCTGAGCGCCACGCCTGCCGATTTCGCCATCGGCGCGTCATTACGGGCTGCTGCGCGGAACGACGCTACGGCGCCTGCGTTTGCTCCGGCGCCGCCGGCTCCTCGACGGGCGCCTGCTCCGCCGGGGCGTGCGCGCGCAGGAACTCCGGGATCGCCTCTGCGCCCTGCGCTTTTTCCTCCGGCGCCCGCTCCGCTTCTCCGAGCGCTCGCCCGCGACGTTGCGCGCGCCGCCGCCGGATGTAGAGATACGTGGTCGCGGTGGCGGTGGCCGCGACCCCGGCGAGGAACAGATAGGGCCGCCAGTTGCGAGGCATCGCCTTCAGCATACACCACGCGTCCAGCGGCCGCCCGGCCCGGCGGTCAGCGTCGGGGCTGCCCGATCTGCGACGCCTCAGCCACTTCCTGAAGCTGTCCCGTGCGCACGTCGTACACGAAGCCGTAGATGACGGCGTCCGCGGGCACGAGCGGATGCTCGCGGATGCGCCGCACGTCGTCCACCACGCTGGCCTCGAGGTCGGCGAACGGGAGGAAGTCGATGGCGTCGCCCGCCGTGGAGCCGGTCTCCTCGCGGAGGCGGGCGCGAAGCTGATCGTTCGTGAAGGTCATCATCCCGCAGTCGGTGTGGTGGATGACAACGAACTCGCGCGTTCCCAGCAGGCGCGACGAGATGACGAGCGAGCGGATGGCGTCGTCGCTGGCGCGGCCCCCGGCGTTGCGGATGACGTGAGCGTCGCCTTCGACGAAGCCGCCGAACTTCTCGGGGTGCAGGCGCGCGTCCATGCACGTGAGGATGGCGGCCCGCCGTTTCGGAGGCGCCGCGAGATCGCCGTGGGCGAACGCGGAGGCGTAGCTGCGGCTGCTGGCGAGGAGATGGTCGCGGATGCTCATGGCGTGCCTCCCGGAAGAAAGTTGATGGAATCAATCTACAAGGTCTACAAATCAGCGGCAAGCGGACGCCCGCCTCGACCTGCGGCGCGCGTCCTCCGGAGGGCCGTGGCGACGCTGCCCGTCGCGCGCGTTCCCCCTATACTGCAATGACGCGCTCGCGACCACGCGGGCGCAGCCGTGTGGAGAAGGACGAGGTATGACCGCGATCACCTGGGAAGTCGCCACCCTGTCCAACGGGCTTCGCGTCGTGACGACGCCGGTGTCGACCGCGCAGTCGGTCAGCGTCAACGTCTTCGTGGGCGTGGGCTCGCGGGCTGAAGACCGGCGCACCAACGGCGTCTCGCACTACCTCGAGCACATGTTGTTCAAGGGCACCGAGCGCCGGCCCACCGCCATCGATATCGCCGAGGCCATCGAAGGGGCCGGCGGCGTGCTGAACGCGTACACCACGAAGGAGCTCACCTGCTACTGGAATCAGGCGCCTTTTGACCGGCTCGAGCTCGCCGTCGACGTGCTCGCCGACATGATCGCGCACGCGACCCTGAGCGAGGAGGAGATCGAGCGCGAGCGCACCGTCGTGCAGGCGGAGATTCAGCGGGCGCACGACCAGCCCGCGGCGTGGGCGTCG
>DATLZC010000032.1:0-3945 GCA_035574215.1 Dehalococcoidia bacterium
AGAAAGGGACCGCAGATGGATTTTCGCGACACACCGGAAGAAGCCGCATTTCGCAAGGAAGTCCGCGAGTTCATCGAGAAGGAGGCGCCGAAGCCGCAGCCGGGCGTGAGCCGGGAAGAGGCGCTGATCCAGAACTGGCAGGCGAACCAGGAGTGGTTCAAGAAGCTGGGCGAACGCGGCTGGATCGCCCCGGCCTGGCCCAAGGAGTACGGCGGCGCCGGCATGTCGGTGATGCAGCAGTTCATCTTCAATGAGGAGATGGCGATCCACCGCGCGCCGCGGCCGCTGCACCTCATCATCGGTCTCGGCATGGCCGGGCCGACCATCATCGTCCACGGGACCGAGGAGCAGAAGAAGAAGTACCTCCCCGGCATCCTCAAGGGCGAGGACATCTGGTGCCAGGGCTACTCCGAGCCGGGCGCAGGGTCCGACCTCGCGTCTCTCCAGACGCGCGCGGTCCGCGACGGCGACGACTACATCATCAACGGCCAGAAGATCTGGACGACGCTCGCCCACATGGCGAAGTACATGATCCTCCTGGCCCGCACGGACCCGGACGCGCCCAAGCACCGCGGCATCACGTACTTCATCCTCGACATGAAGTCGCCGGGGGTCACCGTCCGCCCGCTGATCAACATGGCGGACAGCCACGAGTTCAACGAGGTCTTCTTCGACAACGTCCGCGTACCGAAGGAGAACGTCATCGGCGAGGAGAACCGCGGCTGGTACGTCGCCGTGACGACGCTCGACTTCGAGCGCTCGAGCATCGGCAACGCCATCGGGATGAAGCAATCGGTCGAGGAGATCATCGCGTTCGCCCGCGAGCACGCCGACGAGCCCGTCAGCACGCTCAAGACGAACCCGCTCCTGCGGTACGAGCTGGCGGACCGGATGATCGAGGTGGAAGTCGCGCGCATGCTGTCGTATCGCGTGGCGAGCCTGCAGAACCGGGGCCTCATCCCGAACTACGAGGCGTCGCTCCTCAAGCTCTACTCGACGGAGCTGAACCAGCGCATCGCCAGGACGGCCATCAAGGTCCTCGGGCTGTACGGTCAGGTGCGCGACCGCGAGCACTCGCCCACCAAGGGCCGGTGGACCCAGACGTTCCTGCGCTCGGTGGCGTACACCATCGAAGGCGGCACGTCGGAGATCCAGCGCAACATCATCGCGCAACGGGGCCTCGGCCTGCCGCGCGACTGACGCGCCCGGACGGGACGTCGCCACGAATCCGCCGGGAGACGCCGCGGGAAGAGGCGCGCTCGCCCGCGGCGAAAGGAGACGCATGCGGTTCACGTTCACGCCCGAGCAGGAGGCCTTCCGTCAGGAAGTCCGAGCCTTCCTCCGCGAGGCGCTGCCGCCCGACTGGGACGGCGGCATCGGCACGGACGAGGAGGAGGGCTTCGTGGGCTCGCGCGAGTTCATGAAGAAGCTGGCGAAGCGCGGCTGGATCGCCCCGGCCTGGCCCAGGGAGTACGGCGGCGCCGGCATGACCATCTGGGAGCAGGCCATCTACAACGAGGAGATGGCCTACCACCGCGCGCCGCTCACCAATCTCGCCGCGGTCGGCTACCTCGGGCCCACCCTCATCATGTACGGCACCGAGGAGCAGAAGCGGGAGCACTTGCCGGGCATCACCAGCGGCGAGGTCGTCTGGTGCCAGGGTTACTCCGAGCCCAACGCCGGCTCCGACCTCGCCTCGCTCCAGACCCGCGCGGTCATCGACGGCGACGACTTCGTTATCAACGGCCAGAAGATCTGGACCAGCCAGGCGCACTACGCCGACTGGATGTTCCTCCTGGCCCGCACGGACCCGGACGCGCCCAAGCACCGCGGCATCAGCTTCCTGCTGGTCGACATGAAATCGCCGGGCATCACCATCCGGCCGCTCATCAACATGGCGAACCAGAAGGGGTTCAACGAGGTGTTCTTCGAGAACGTCCGGACGCCGCGGCGGAACCTGGTGGGCGAACTCAACCGCGGGTGGTACGTGGGCACCACGACCCTCGATTTCGAGCGCTCGTCGCTGGCCGGCTCGGCGGGCAACCGGCGCACGCTGGAGGAGCTCACGGACTACGTGCGCGAGACGAAGCTGGGCAAGAACCCGGTCGTGCGCCACCGGCTCGCCGACCTCTGGGTGGAGATCGAGACGTCGCGGATGCTCTCGTTCCGGGTGCTGTCGATGCAGGAGCGCGGCCTCGTGCCGAACTACGAGGCGTCCATCGTGAAGACGTTCAACTCGGAGTACACCCAGCGCCTGGCGCGCACGGGGCTCAACCTGCTCGGCCTCTACGGACAGTTGCATCCGCGCTCGCCGTACGCGAAGCTGCGGGGCCGGTTCGAGCGGCAGTACCTCATCTCCGTCGGGTCGACCATCGCCGGCGGCACGTCGGAGATCCAGCGCAACATCATCGCCACCCGCGGGCTCGGCTTGCCGAGGGTGTGAGGGGTCGCCCGAAAGGAGCGAACCATGGACTTTCGCGACAGTCCTGAAGACGCAAAGTTCCGGGAAGAGGTCCGGGCGTTCATCCGGGAGAACCTGCCCCCGGACATGCGGGCCCCCGATGAAGCGGTGCTCGGCGTCGGGTTGGGCGAGGACCCGCGCGACCAGGAGTGGCTGCGCAAGCTCGCCACCCGGGGCTGGGTGGCGCCGGCGTGGCCCAAGGAGTACGGCGGCGCCGGCATGAGCGTCATCCAGCAGTTCATCTTCAATGAGGAGATGGCGAGGGCCCGGGCGCCCCAGCCCAACATGATCGCCATCCAGATGGTCGGGCCGACCATCATCGTCCACGGGACCGAGGAACAGAAGCGGGAGCACCTTCCCGGCATCCTGTCGGGCGAGGTGTACTGGTGCCAGGGGTTCAGCGAGCCCGGCGCCGGCTCCGACCTCGCGTCTCTCCAGACCCGCGCGGTGCAGGACGGGGACGACTTCATCATCAACGGCCAGAAGATCTGGACCTCCGGCGCTCACCGCGCCCACCGGATGATCCTGCTGGCCCGCACCGACCCCGACGCCCCCAAGCACAAGGGCATCAGCTACTTCCTGCTGGACATGAAGTCACCCGGCGTCACCGTGCGGCCGCTGGTCAACATGGCCGGCATCCCGAGCTTCAACGAGGTGTTCTTCGACAACGTCCGCGTGCCGAAGAAGGACCTCCTCGGCGAGCTCAACCGCGGCTGGTACGTCGCCACCACGACGCTCGACTTCGAGCGGTCGGGCATCGTGAGCGCCGTCGGCCTCGAGACGCTGGTCCGCGAGATCGTCGACTTCTTCCGGAAGCACGGCCGCGCGGACGCGCGGGAACAGATCCGGGCGGAGCTGGCGGACCGCTGGATCGAAACGCAGGTGGGCATCCTCATGTCGTACCGGGTGGTGACGATGCAGGCGCGCGGGCTCATCCCGAACACGGAGGCGTCCATCGCCAAGCTGTACGGCTCGGAGCTCGCGCAGCGCATCACCCGCACGGCCATGAAGGCGGCGGGGCTCCCGGGAATCCTGGAGGACGGCTCGCGCTGGGCGCCTCTGGGCGGCCGGCTGCAGTCGATGTACCGCATCTCGGTCGGCTCGACGCTGGCGGGAGGGACGTCCGAGATCCAGCGCAACATCATCGCGCAGCGGGGGCTCGGCCTCCCGCGGGAGTGAACGGAACGCGAAGACACCGCCCGCAAAGGGCGTGAGTCGAATCACACGGGAAACGAACCCCGGCGCGCCGGGGGGAGAGGAAAGGAGTAACGCGTGGACCTGGGTCTTTCTGAAGAGCAAGAAATGCTCAAAAACTTCGCCAGGGATTTCCTGGAGAAGGAGTGCCCCGAGAAGCACGTCCGCGACATGGAAGAGGACGAGCTGGGCTATTCTCCGGAACTCTGGAAGAAGATGGCCGAGCAGGGCTGGCAGGGCCTGATCATCCCTGACAGCTACGGCGGCACCGGCATGGGCTTCCTCGACCT
>DATLZC010000033.1:0-6375 GCA_035574215.1 Dehalococcoidia bacterium
TCTTCACCACCGCATGCCGCCCCTACCAGGCCCCCGATGGCCACGGCTGCCAGGAGCCAGCGCCACCACCCCCCTGCGAACCCGGTTCGGGTACGCGCATCTCGATGCATGGCCTAGACCTCCTTCCTCGATACGAAGCCAGACCGGGCTGTGCCTCCCGACACGGCGACAGGATCGCCGGCCCGGTCGATGGGACAGGATAGGCGGGCCGAGCCGTCGCGTCAACCGCTTGACCGCATGCCTAATTCGCCTGGCCGCGCGCGGGCGATGTTCACCAAATCGACCCACGGAATCCCCGCGCCCGTCCGATCCCTTTTCTGGGGAAGCAGCCAGTCATCCCCCGAACGCAGAGCCGGGCCAGCGCCGTCCCCCCGCCACCAGCAGGCGCTGGCCCGCTCTTTTTTCTCCGGCCGACTCGACCCCGGCGATCCGGCTCGTTCCTTCGACTCGAACGCGTGGTAGACTGCAGGCCACAGCGTCCGCCTTCAGCCGCAGGAGCGTTCGATGCCCGAGCCTGTCATCGTCGTGCCCGTCGACGGCTCCGAGCTTTCGGAGCGGGCCATCCCCGTCGCCGTCGCCCTCGCGCGCGGGCTGTCCGCCACGCTGCATCTCCTCACCGTCTGGGAGCCCGAAGACCATGACCTCGAGCGCCACTTCCCCGCCCTCGCTTCCGACCTGGCGAAAGCGGCCGAGAAGTACTACGGCGATTACCTCGCCCGCGTCGCCGGCAAGGCCGAAGGCGTCCCGGTGGTCGCCGAGGTGCGCTCGGGCCGCCCGGCGGAGCAGATTCTCGCGTACGCCGCCGAGAAGGGCGCGCGCTTCGTGGTGATGTCGACCCACGGACGCTCCGGCCTGAGCCGCTGGTGGTACGGCAGCGTCGCCGACCGCATCGTCCACACGTCGTCGACCCCCGTGGTCGTGGTGGGGCCGAACGCGCTCAGGGACGCCGCTTACGCCATCCGCCACATCGCGACGCCGCTCGACGGCTCGACGCTCTCGGAGAGCGCGATCCCGACGGCCGTGGAGCTGGCCGCCGCCCTGCGCGCCCGGCTGACGCTGGTCCGGGCCGTGCGCTGGGCGGCGCAGGCGTATCCGTACACGCTGCCGGAAGCCTACGTCCCGCAGCTCGACGCCGAGCTCGAAGCCGGGGCGCAGGCGTATCTCCAGGCCGTGCGCGGCGGCGTCGAGACCTCCGTCACCATCGACACCGCCGTTGTCCGGGGCGCGATCGCCGAAAGCCTCATGGAGTTTTGCGAGCGCGAGGGCGTCGACCTCGTTGTGATGAGCACCCACGGCCGCTCGGGCCTGGCCCGCGCCACGCTGGGCAGCGTGGCCGACCGCCTGCTCCACGGCCCGTGCCCCGTCGCCCTCATCAGGCCGAAGGAGTGACGACGATGGGCCTCCGTTTTCTCTGGGCTACCGACGGCTCCCCAAACTCCCGCGCCGCCCTGCCCCTGCTCGAGCGCCTCTTTCTGCCCGCCGCCGACGTCGTCTACGTGCTCGTCGTCGCCCCTCGAACGGCCACCGAAGGCGAGCGACCCGACCCTATCGCGCTGCTGGAGCGCCTGCTTCCCGGATATCAGGAGCGCCTCACCGAGGAGACGACCCGCGTCGCCACCGAAGCGACGGACCTCGTGCCGAAGGGCGTCGCCAAAATCGAGACGCTGGTCCGGCTCGGCCGGCCGGCGTCCGTCATCGTCGACGTCGCCGAAGACGTGGGCGCCGACGTGATCCTGGTGGGCTCTCGCGGCTACACGGGGCTCAAGTCGCTCCTCATGGGCAGCGTCTCGTCCAGCGTGCTCACCGACGCCCACTGCTCGGTGCTCATCGCCCGGCCCGACGCCGCGCCACTCGAGCGCATCCTGTTCGCGACGGACGGCTCCGACGCCGCGCGCAGCGCCGAAGCGTTCCTGGCGTCGCTGCCGCGGCCCGAAGGCGTCCGGGTGACTGTGCTGAGCGTCGCTGAGCCCTACGTCGTGCCTGCCGCCGTTCCGCTGCCCTACGCGATGGACGTGCAGCGCATCACCGACGAGATCCTGCGCTACCGCCAGGAGCACGCCGAGCGGGCGGCGTCCGAAGCCGCGCGCAGGCTCACGGAGGCGGGCTGGCCCGCCGAGCCGCGCACCGCCTTCGGCCCAGCGGCCGCCACCATCGTCGCCGAAGCCGACGCGCTGGGCGCGGGGCTCATCGTGGTGGGGGCCGCAGGCATGAACCCCATCGAGCGCTTCGTCGTCGGCAGCGTCGCCGCGCGCGTCGCCCGCGTCGCCCGGCGCTCGGTACTCGTCGTCCGGCGTCCGGAGTAAGATCGACCCGTGGCCCCGAGGGACGTCGCCGTGCACGAGATCGAGCGGTTCTTCACGCCCCGCAGCATCGCCGTGGTAGGGGCCTCGCGGAACCCCATCAAGCTCGGCTACGTCCTGCTCGACAACCTCCAGCGGGCCCGCTACCGCGGCGCGCTGTACGCCGTGAACCCCCATCCCGCGCGCATCCTGGGCCTTCCGACGTATCCCTCCGTCCTCGATCTGCCCGAGACGCCTGACCTCGCGCTCCTCACCGTTCCTGCCGCCGCCGTGCGTGACGTCGTGCGGCAGTGCGGCGAGAAAGGCGTGCGCGCCGTCGTCGTCATCACGGCGGGCTTCCGCGAGACGGGGCCCGCGGGCGCGCAGGCGGAGCGCGAGCTGCTCGAGGTCGCCCGGCGCTACGGCGTCCGGCTCGTGGGGCCCAACTCCGTCGGCGTCATCAACACCTCGGTCGGCATGAACGCGACGTTCGCCGAGACCGCGCCCTTCCAGTACGAGGTCGGCATGCTCTCGCAGTCGGGCGCCATCGCGACGGCCATCCTCGATTGGGCTCGGTCCATCAACATGGGCTTCTCGAAGTTCGTCTCGCTGGGGAACATGGCCGACCTGAACGAGGTCGACTTCCTCGAGTATCTGGGACACGACCCCGAGACGAAGATCATCGTCGGCTATCTGGAGGGCATCAGCGAGGGACGGCGCTTCCTCGAGGTGGCGCGCCGTATCTCGCGGGAGAAGCCCGTGATTCTCATCAAGGTGGGCGCGACGGCCGCCGGGGCGCGCGCCGCCCGCTCCCACACCGGCGCGCTGGCGTCCGCCGAGGCCATCGTCGACGCCGCCTTCCGGCAGGCGGGCGTCGTCCGCGCGACCACGCTCGCCGAGTTCTTCGACTACCTCCTCTGCTTCTCCTACGCCCCGCTGCCCGCCGGACCGCGCGTCGTGGTGGTCACCAACGCGGGCGGGCCGGGCGTGATGGCCGCCGACGCCATCGAACGTATGGGGCTCTCGCTGGCGACGCTCGCCCCCGAGACGACGGCGGCGCTCGAACGCGCGCTGCCCGAAGCGGCAGCCACCGCCAACCCCGTCGACGTGCTCGGCGACGCCGCCGCCGACCGCTATCAGACGGCGCTCGGGCTGGTGGTGGAGGACCCGAACGTCGACGCCGTGCTCGCGCTACTGACCCCGCAGCGGGTGACGGAGCCCGAGCGCACGGCGCGCGTCATCTCTCACCTGGCGCGCGAGCAAACGAAGCCGGTGATCGCGGTGTACATGGGCGGCGACGCCGTGAGACGGGGCCGCGCCATGCTGGACGAAGCGCGGGTGCCGGTGTACGCGTACCCCGAGCGCGCCGTGCGGGCGCTCGCGGCCATGGTGCGCTACAGCGCCTACCTACGCGAACTCCGCGCCGAGCCCGTTGCCCTAAAAAGCGTCTGACGAGAGCCCGTTTTCGGAGCAGTCGTCTATTCGAGTTGACACCCTGACGGGTCTTCGGTAAGGTGCGCCGCGATATGGAAGACAAAGACAAGGAGCAGGCACCACCGGCTCCACCTCCACCTCCGCCACCGCCACCACGCCCGCTGCCGCCCGACGTAATCAGCAAGGGCGGTCCTACACGCGAGACCAAATAAGCGCCACCCCAACCAGTAGCACTTCAAGGGCTGCAAAGCCCATCACGGCCAGCACCCAGAAGCCCTTGTTTTGCAGTACCTTCTTGTTGTAGGCGTAGCTCTCCGCCGCGTCCGCGACAAGCGCATGCTTGATCCACTCAGGCGGGTCCTGCCAATGGAACTTCCAGAGCGCGTCTGCGTGCAACGTGCGCCGGAACCGCACCAACCGAAGGCCGGCAAAGGTGCAAAACGCCACTGCAAGGTACGCCGTTACGGCGGCGATGAGCAGCGACAGAGGTCCGGTGCCAGAATCAACTCCTCTGCCCTCGGACACGGCCAGGCCCACAACGACGCTTGCGGCGGCGAAAATGCTAGCGATCTTGTTCTCCAGCGAATCAAGCACTGACAGTTGACGTTCCGGCGCGTCCTTGACGACGCTGAACAGCAAGTCCAGCGTGTCGTCACGCAAAGGTTGCTCGCCCGAATCGGTCGTCATGCGGAAAACCTCCCTGAGCAGGAAGTGCTTCCGCGATTGTAACGATGCGATCTGCCCCGGTCGAGAACGATTCGCGCCTCACGTGGGATCGCACACACTCCGTTATAATCCCGACGCGATGGCGGAGCTGAAGACGAACGTCCTGTACTACGGGGACAACCTCGAGGTCCTGCGCAAGCACATCCCCGCAGAGTCGATCGACCTCATCTATCTCGACCCGCCGTTCAACTCCAACCGCTCGTACAACGTGCTGTTCAAGGAGACGCCTTCCACGGCCAGCCAGGCCCAGATCGAGGCGTTCGAGGACACGTGGCACTGGGGCAAGGTCGCGCAGGACGCCTTCGAGCAGATCGCCCTCCGCGGAGGCGACAACACCGCGCGGCTCTTGCAGGCCATGGTGGGCGCGCTCGGGCACAACGACGTCACGGCGTACCTGACGATGATGGCCATCCGCCTCGTCGAGCTCCGCCGCGTCCTCAAGCCCACGGGAACGATCTGGCTGCATTGCGACCCGACCGCCGGCCACTACCTGAAGGTGTTGATGGACAGCGTGTTCGGCGCCCGCCGGTTCATCGATCAGGTGGTCTGGAAGCGGTCGTCCGCGCACAGCGACGTCACCCAGGGCGCCCGCCATTTTGGGCGGATTTACGACCTGCTCCTGGTGTACAGCGCCAGCCCGGAGTACAAGTGGCGGACGCAGTACACCCCCTATAGCCAATCGTACATCGAAACCTTCTACAGGTACGTCGAGCCAGAGACCGGTAGGCGCTACCAATTGGACAACCTCACAGCAGCAAAACCCGGTGGTGACACGCTCTACGAGTGGCGGGGCGTCAAGCCCTACAAGGGTCGCTACTGGGCCTATTCGCGGGAAAAGATGGAAGAGTTCGAGCGCCAGGGGCGGCTGGTCTATCCCAAGCGGGGCGGCGTTCCGCGGTACAAGCGCTACCTCGACGAGATGCCGGGAGTCCCGCTGCAGAACCTCTGGGACGATATCCCGCCTATCCACTCGGCCTCTGACGAACGCCTGGGCTACCCGACTCAGAAGCCGCTCGGGCTGCTCGAGCGCGTCATCAGGGTCGGCAGCGATGAAAGCGACGTGGTTCTCGACCCGTTCTGTGGCTGCGGGACGGCGGTGCACGCGGCGCAGAAGCTCGGCCGCCGCTGGATCGGCATCGACATCACCCATCTCGCCATCGGCCTCATCCGCCGCCGGATGGAGGACGCCTTCCCCGGCATCGACATCGAGGTCATCGGCGAGCCGGTCGATCTGGCGGGCGCGCAGGAGCTGGCGGCGCGCGACCCGTACCAGTTCCAGTGGTGGGCGCTGGACCGCCTCGGCGCCCTGCCGCTGGGCGACCGCAAGAAGGGCAGCGACCGCGGCATCGACGGCGTCATCCCGTTCCTCGAGGGCAAGAGCGAGCGCCGCCGGGTCATCGTGCAGGTCAAGAGCGGCGCCGTCGGGCCGTCACAGGTTCGCGACCTCAAGGGCGTGCTGGACCGCGAGGGCGAGCCCATCGGCGTGCTGCTCACGCTCCGCCCGCCGACCAGAGAGATGGTGACCGAGGCCATCGCGGCCGGCCGCTACCGCAGCGACTTCTGGCAGCAGGACTACCCGCGCCTGCAGATCATCACGGTCGAAGAGCTGCTCCGGGGCGAGCGCGTGGACATGCCGCCGCAGGTCTCCCCCTTCGCTCAGGCCGCGCGGGAGCGCTCCCGCGAGGGCACGCAGGCCGAGATGCTGTAGGTCCCGCGCTCTCACACCGAGAGGCCGCCCAGACACGCCCGCGTCAGCATCAACGCCATGTGGAACACCTCCTCGCGGTCCTCGCGGGTCATCGAGAGGAGGGAGACGTCGGGCTGCGCCTTCAGCTCGTCGGCGAAGGGATGCGGGCGCTGGGTGACGGTCGCCAGCACGCAGCGGTTCCGCCGGAACGCCTCGATCACCGCCCGCTGGAACGCCGTCGAGAGCAGC
>DATLZC010000034.1:0-2949 GCA_035574215.1 Dehalococcoidia bacterium
GCGAATCGGGAAGCTGTCGCGCTTGACTGTCGGGCAGGCCGATTTATAATCGCGATGCGCCCGACGCCTGAGGGTCGGGCCGGACCCCTGTCGAAGACGCACGCGCCCTGCTGCATCTTCACGAATCGTCCCCGAAAGGAGGCCAGTGCCCTTGGCTGAAGCGACTGCGACAACGGAAAAACAGGCGCGTCCCATCGTCCCGTTCCTGAAGTTGCCCGAGAAGGAAGGCGAGAAGCCGTATCTGCAGGGAAGCAAGTGCCGCAAGTGCGGCGCCGTGTACCTCGGAACCCGCATGGCCTGCTCGCGATGCTTCGAGGTGGACAACTTCGAGATCATCAAGCTCAGCGACCGGGGCGAGGTGCACGTGTTCTCGGTGGTCCATCAGTCGGCGCCCGGCGTGCCGGTGCCGTACATGGCCGCCATCGTCGACCTGCCGGAAGGCGTGTCCGTCCGCTGCAACATCGAAGGCGTCGACCTGGAGAACTTCAAGCCGGAGGAGATCTTCGGCATGCCGGTCGAGATGTTCGTCGAGAAGGTGCGGGTGGACCGCGAGGGGAACGACGTCTACGCGTTCAAGTACCGGCCGGTGAAGAAGTAACACCAGCGGGAGACGGGCGCCGAGCCCGTCTGCGACACGCCCGCGCCGGGGCGAAGGCGGCGCGGGCCCCAGGAGGAGATCGATGCGAGACGTAGCAATCGTGGGCGTCGGGATGATCAAGTTCGGGCGCTACCCCGAGAAGACGGTGCCCGAGCTCGCCGCGCAGGCGGCGCTGCTGGCGCTGAAGGACGCCGGCATGACCATCGCCGACATCGAGCTGCTGGCCAGCGGCAACCTGTACCAGTCCAACGCCATGGTCGGCCAGCGCATCCTGCAAATCATCGGCCAGACGGGCATCCCGGTGATCAACGTGGCCAACGCCTGCGCGACCGGCTCGACGGCGCTGCGCGAGGCCTACCTGGCCGTCGCCTCGGGCGCGTACGACGTCGCGATGGCCGTCGGCTCGGAGCAGATGGGGAAGATGGGTCTTCTCGGCGTCGGCGGCGGAGGCGGCGACCCTGCGTACTCGACCGAGGGCGTCGTGGGCTCCGGCCTCATGCCCGCCGTCTTCGGCATGGCCGGCGTCGAGCACATGCGGAAGTACGGGACCAAGTTCGAGCATTTCGCCAAGATCTCGGTGAAGAACCACAAGCACTCCACGTTGAACCCGTACTCCCAGTACCAGGTCGAGATGTCCCTCGAGGACGTGATGAACGCCCGGATGGTGGCGTGGCCGAACACGCTGTACATGTGCTGTCCGACGGGCGACGGCGCGGCGGCCGCCATCCTGTGCTCGATGGACAAGGCGCGGCAGTACACCACGAAGCCCATCAAGATCGCCGCGTCCGTCCTCACGTCCGACCCGTGGACGCAGCGCGACCTCACGCTGCCGGACGTGAACACGCTCACCCGGAACGCCGCGAAGGAGGCGTACGAGAAGGCGGGCATCGGCCCCGAGGACCTGAGCCAGGTCGAGCTGCACGACTGCTTCGCGACCGCTGAGCTCATCCACTACGAGAACCTGTTCCTGTGCGGCGAGGGCGAAGCGGCGAAGCTGGTCGACGAGGGCGCGACGGCGCTCGGCGGGCGCATCCCGGTGAACGTGAGCGGCGGCCTTCTCTCGAAGGGGCACCCGTTGGGGGCCACCGGCGTCGCCAACGTCGTCGAGATCGTGTGGCACCTGCGGGGCGAAGCCGGCGCGCGCCAGGTGGAGAACGCCAAGGTCGGCCTCGCGCACGTCATCGGCCTCGGCTCGGCCTGCACCATTCACATCCTGCAGCGGTAGTCACGCCGCCCGGTTCGCAGCGACACCCGTCGACGGGGCGCTTCCAGAAGGAGCGCCCCGTCTTCGTGTTCGCGCCGCCGTTCAGGGCTCGGGGCGCACCGCGCTTCCGTCGGCGTTGGTGCGGTAGCGGTAGCTCGCGCCGGCGAATTGGAGCGTAATGGCGAAGCCGGGCGTGATGACCTGCGCGCAGAGCTCCCCCGGCTCGGGGAGGCCCAGACAGGCGTCCGGCCACTGCCGCAGCTCGGCGCCGGCGAGCGCGATGTCCTGCGCGGACACCCCCAGCCGGCGGGCGAGGTCGGCCACGGCGGCCTCGACCGCGGCGTCGCGATTCAGCTTCGGGCCGCCTGCGTCAGGCGTCGGGGGCGGCCCCGGCGCGCCGGCCCGGCGCATGGCCTCGCCCGCGAGGTCGGTGTGGTACTCGTACGCGACCCCCTGCGCCTGCAGCCGCACGAGGAAGCCCGGCGTGATGACCTCGGCGCACGCCTCTCCCGGGGCCGGCAGGCCCAGACAGGCGTCGGGCCAGTCCACCGCGGCGACCTGGACGACGTCGATGGACGCTTCCGAGAGGCCGAGGGCGGCCGCGAGGTCGGCGCGGGCCGTGGCGACGGCGGCAGGCTCCCAGACCTGCCAGCCGGCTTCGCCCTCGAGAACGATCTCCCACTCGGCGGCGTCGCAGCGCTCGGCGCCGCCTTCGGGGCATGCGTAGGCGGGGACCGTTCGGCCCTCCACCGTCGTGACGTCGCCGGCGGGGGTCAGGAGGGAGCGGTCGAGCTCATCGGGTCCGAGGATGCGGGCGACGACGTAGGGCGCCTGCTGGTAAGAGACCACGCCCGCGGGAGGTTGCGGGCCTACGGGGGGCGACGGCTCGCCGCCGCACGCCCACAGCAACGTCGCGCCGATCGTCGTGAGGGCCAGCGTGGGGATGCCGCGCACGGTCGCTCCTTTCGGGTCCGCGTTCCGTTCCGTCACGGACGCCTGTTCTGGTATACTTCGGTCCGGCCGGAGGTCGTGGGCAGGACCGCCGGCACTACCAGAAGGAGACGGCCGAGACCCCGGTGTCTGGGCCGTACTTTATGCCAGCGATCGTCGTTATCGGCGGTCAGTGGGGCGACGAAGGCAAAGGACG
>DATLZC010000035.1:0-6321 GCA_035574215.1 Dehalococcoidia bacterium
CGGGGCGCCGACAGCCGCTCCTGCGCCGCCACCCACTCGGGCATCGTCGCCGCTTCGACGCGGCGCACCGACTCCGGCACCGCGGCGTTGTAGAGCCGGTACAGGGCATACGCGTCCGTCTTGACGCGGCGCCGCCATCCGGGGTCAGCGTGAGTCGGGTCCACGGGCGCAGGGTTCGGGCGGTAATACAGCCCCTCGGTCGAGACGATCGAGAAGCCGCAACGCAACGCCGTATCCAGCGCGGCGCTAGCCGCATCCAGTCGGACGAAGACCTTCTCGGCGCGGGAGCGTCCGGCGTCGGCGACCACGCGATCGAGCAGGTTGATGAGCACGCCTTCGTCATCTTCGGCCGCGTCGATCAGGCAGTCGATCTCCCAGGCCTGCCGCGACCCGCGGACGCGCGCCGAGGCCAGCCCTCGGAGCGTGCGCCCTTTCACGCTGATCCACGTGTGCCGGCCCGTGGCGAACGACAGCCACTGCTCGACCGCCGTCTCGAGCGGCCCTGGCGCGTCCCCCTTTCCGATGCGATCCCAGGTGACGGCTTCGTTGGGACAACGCCGGCCGTCGTGAAGGACCAGCGCCACGAGGTCCGTCGGCAGCGGCGCGCGTGCGCTAGGCATTCCCTTCCGTTCGACCTCCTGTCGGGTCGATCTGGCGCCGGCGCTCAACTCGTCCCCGCGGCGAGGCGAGCCCCGGTCCGGGCGCCGCTCGCGAGCTCGAGAAACAGGCGATGGAATCTCGTGTCGTCCGTCAGCTCCGGATGGAACGCGGTCGCGAGCATGCTCCCCTGGCGCGCCGCGACCATCGTGCCGTCGTCGAGCGTCGCCAGCACGTCGACCTCGGGTCCCACCTCCTCGATGCGCGGCGCGCGGATGAAGACGGCCGGGAACGGTCCACCGTCCATCCCGCGCACCTCGACCCACGCCTCGAAGCTGTCGATCTGCCTGCCGAAAGCGTTGCGTCGGACCGTGAGGTCCATGAGCCCCAGCGGCGGCCGATCGAGGTCCGGGACGCGGCGCCCGAGCACGATCATGCCGGCGCAGGTGCCCCAGAGGGCGCCGCCCGCTTCCGCGAATGTGCGCAGCGGCTCACGCAGGCCGTACTCGTCGATGAGGCGAACGATGGTCGTGCTCTCGCCTCCGGGAAGAATGACGCCGTCGAGCCCTTCGAGATGCTGCGGCAACCGCACCTCGACGGTCTCGACGCCGAGGCGCCGGAGCATCGACACGTGTTCCTCGAAGTCGCCTTGCAGGGCGAGTACGCCGGCTCTCACGTTGACATTGTAACGCAGGGACGCCGGCGCTAGCCGGAGGCGGCGGAGGGTCCCTCCACCGCTTCCATGACCTTCGTGATGAGATGCGACTCAGGGACGGCCCCCACGACCTCGACGCGGTCGTTGATGACCGTCTTGGGGACGCCCATCACGTGGTACTTCTGCGCCAGATGCGGAAATTCGATCGCTTCGATGACGTCCGCCGTCACCCGTTCGCTCGCCTTCGCCATCTCGTGGGCCAACCTGGCCGCCTGGGGGCAGTACGGTCAGGTGGGGGTGACGAACACCTGGATGTGCACATCCTGCGTGAGCGCGCCCAGCTTGGCGAGCGTGTCGGCGCTGAGCCCGGACCCCGGGGTCGACAGGTCGACCAGGTCCTCGAGCACCGCGGCGAACTCGTACCCTGACGGCACGCCGAAGTAGCGGACCACGCCCTTCGTGTGCTGACTGGAGAAGATCGTGGCGGGAACGCTGTCGACGCCGTACCGCTCGGCCTGCTCGCGGTCACGCACCAGGTCGTAGACGGTGAGGCGAATCTTGTCGGAGAGCTCGCTCACCTCGGCGAGCAGCTCGCGCGTCTCCTTGCAATACTGGCACTCGTGGCGGCCCGGGACGATGAGCGGCGACTCAGCTTGCGTGAAGTGGACGATCTCGACGGGGTCGACCAGGCGCTGTTCGAGATGTTCCTTGATCTGGGCGCGCTGATCCTCGGTGAGCATGGGCATGATCGGCTCCTCTCTGCGAACGTCGCGGGCTTACCAGCCGCGACCCGCCAGCAGCTCTTCCCTGGGAATGGAGGCGATGTCGAGCCCGCGCATGGGTTTGCCGAGCCCGCGCGAGACCTCCGCGATGATCTTCGGGTCGTTGTAGTGCGTCACGGCCCTGACGATGGCCCGCGCCCGCTTCTCGGGGTCCTCCGACTTGAAGATGCCCGACCCCACGAAGACGCCGTCGGCGCCGAGCTGCATCATGAGCGCCGCGTCGGCCGGGGTGGCCACGCCGCCCGCGGCGAAGTTGACCACGGGGAGCCGACCCTCTTCCTTCACCATCTTCACGAGCTCGTACGGGGCGCCCAGGTTCTTCGCCTCCGCCATGAGCTCTTCGTCGGGCATGTTCTGGATACGGCGGATCCCGTCCCATACGGCCCGCATGTGCCGCACCGCTTCCACGATGTTGCCGGTGCCCGCCTCGCCCTTCGTGCGGATCATGGCCGCGCCCTCGCCGATGCGCCGAAGCGCCTCACCGAGGTCCCGGGCCCCGCACACGAACGGCACCTTGAACAGATGCTTGTTGACGTGGTGCGCCTCGTCCGCCGGGGTCAGCACCTCCGACTCGTCGATGTAGTCGACACCGATGGCCTCGAGCACCTGCGCCTCGACGAAGTGACCGATGCGGCACTTCGCCATCACCGGAATCGTCACGGCCTCCATGATGCGAATGATGACCTCAGGGTCGGCCATGCGGGCGACGCCGCCCGCTGCCCGGATGTCGGCCGGCACCCGTTCGAGCGCCATGACGGCGCACGCCCCGGCCTCCTCCGCGATCTTCGCCTGCTCGGGCGTCACCACGTCCATGATGACACCGCCCTTGAGCATCTGGGCGAGGCCCTTCTTGACCGTCCACGTCCCGGTGGCGGCCCCGTCGCCGTTCTTCGACCGTTCGCTCTCCATGGCCATCGCTCTATCTCCTGCTGCGTGGTCCGCGCCCCAATTCTATCGGAACAGGGTCCTCGCCGGCAGGTCCGAGTCCGGCCGGTCCGCCTGAGCCGAAGCTCTGCTATCCTTCGCGTATGCGCATCGGCCTCATCTCGGACACCCACATCCCGGAGGCGCGAGACGCCCTCTGGCCCGAGGTGTACGACGCCTTTCGCGACGTCGACGCCATCCTGCATGCGGGGGACCTGCACGCGCTCGAGGTGCTCGACTGGCTCGAACAGCGCTGCGGCGTTCCCGTGTTCGCCGCGCGGGGCAACGGAGACGACGGAGGAGGCGGCAGACCGGTGACCCCGGCGGACCCGCGCCTCAAACGCGCCCACGTCCTCACCTTCGGCGGCCTGCGCGTCGGTTTGGTGCACGACCTGGCCCTGCCAGAGTGGCCGCCTTATCGGACACTCGAGTCTATGATGGACCACCATTTCGGCGGGCCCGTCGACGTCATCGTCTACGGTGACACACACGTCGAGGAGGTGTCCGAACTGAAGGGCATCCTGCTGGTGAATCCCGGCTCGCCTACGTTTCCGCGAAACTACACCACGCGCAAGGGTACCATCGGCTTCCTCGAGATCGACGGCGGGACCGCGCGCGCCTGGGTGGAGTGGCTGCCGGGCGCCGAGCCGATTCCGCGACGCACGTAACGACCGTGGAGGCACGCTCCCACAGGGCGCCGCGAGTTCGCCTTGACCCGCCCTTCGGGCGTCCGCTATCGTGAGGCTGACGTCAGGGTTCGCCAGCGTCGACGTGCCCCCGAAAGGGCACACTTTTTTCGCGGTGGGCGTTGCATAGCGGTTAATGCGCCTGGTTGTGGCCCAGGAGATCGAGGGTTCGAATCCCTCCGTCCACCCCATCGACCCGCAATATCACGTCCGGGGGTCCCGTGCCCGAATCCGTCCCTCCCACTGAACCACCGGCGCCGCCCCCGTCCGACGAGAGCGCACCACTCCGCACCTTCGAGTACGGGTTCGACCGCCCGCGCCGCTTGGGGCCATTTGCGCTCGTGCTTGCGGCGCTCGTGGGCGCGATCCTGGCGGGAGGCGCCGTAGCCGCGGCGTTCCTTTTGGTCGACCGCGGCGGAAGCGACGTCGACGCCGACCGCCAGACCGCGGCGTCCATCGCCGCGATCCTCGCGCTGTCGGGCGACAGCGAGTCCCGGTTCGATGAATTCATCGCGTCGACGCCCGACTCGCTTCCGGAGGACGTCCCCGCGCACCCCGACGCCCGCCTCGTGGTCTCCTACCGCCTGACCCTGGCCGATGGCACGGACACCTACCTGCTCGTGAGCAGGGTCGACGAGGCGGAAGACGCGGTCGTGTCGTACTTCCTCGAGGCGCTCGATGAGGACCCGTGGCAGGTGACCGGCGGCTCGTCCAGCCCGGACCTCGTCGCCGTGCAGTTCTCGAGCGTCGAGGACCCCGACGTGCAGGGCGCGGTGAACATCCGGAGCCCGAACCAGGGAACGACGACCATTCTCACCGTCGTGCAGGCGCCTCACGAGGACACGGGCGAGCCCCCCGTCGAAGAAAGCCGCGCGCTGCCGCCCGACTTCCCCTCCGAGGTCCCGGTGTACCCGGAGGCGGTCGTCACCGACGCGGCGTTCCTGAAGCAGCCGGGCTCGACGCGATTCTTCCTCTCGGCCCTCACGCGTGACGACATCGCCGCCGTGATGGACTTCTACCGCGACGCCTTCGAGGAACAGGGCTGGAACGTCGATGACGCGTCGGCCAGCGGCGAGGACACCATGTCCTTCAACGACCCCGACGAGCGGTTCACCGGCGCCGTCACCGCATCCGAGGACGACGCGCACGAGGGCTACACCCGCATCGACCTCGTGGTCGACCGCTCGACCCGCGAAGAGAACTAGGGTCGGACTGCGCGCCCCGCCCTTACGCCAGCCGGTCCACCAGCAGGCTCCCCAGTCCGAGCAGGAACAGGAAGCCCATCACGTCCGTGAAGGTGGTGAGCCAGATCGCCGACGCCAGGGCGGGGTCGATCCGGATAGCCTTGAGTCCGAGAGGAATGAGCGCGCCGGCGAGCCCCGCGACCACGAGATTCCCCACCATCGCGACCAGCACCACGAGCGAGAGCCATACGTTCTGCGACAGGGCGAGCGCTAGCCCCGCGGTCAGGAGCCCGGCGATGAGCCCGTGGATGAATCCGAACGCAATCTCCTTAGCGGCGACGCGCGCGGCGTCCCGCACGCCGACCTCGCCCAGGGCGAGCCCGCGCACGACGAGCGTCGTCGCCTGCGTGCCCGTGTTCCCGCCGTGTCCCGCGATGATGGGCATGAAGGCCGCCAGCATCGCGACCCGCGAAATCGTCCCCTCGAACGCGCTCACCGTGAGCGCGGCCACGAACGCCGTCGTGAGGTTGACGAGTAGCCACGGCACCCGGCGGCGCAGCGCCGTGCCGACGGGGCTGAGCACCGACTCCTGCACGTCGAGGCCGGCCTGCCGGTAGATGTCCTCCGTCGCCTCCTCGACCTGCACATCGAGCACGTCATCGGCGGTGATAACGCCCACCAGGCGCCCGTCATCGTCGACCACGGGCAGCGCCATCAGGTCGTAGTGCCGCATCTTCTCCGCGGCCACCTCCTGGTCTGCGCCCGCGGTGACGCTGATAACGTCGCGGTCCATGATGTCGCCCAGCTTCGTGCCCGGGTCCGACACGATGAGCTGACGCATGCTCACGATGCCTTCGAGCCGGTGGTCGGCGTCGACGACATAGAGGTAGTACGGGTAATCGACGTCCGGCTTCTGCGAGCGCAGGTACGCGATGGCCTCGTCGACGGTCCACCCCTTGTGCAGGGCCACGACCGCCGGGGACATGCGCCCGCCGGCCGTCTCCTCCTCGTGCGCCAGGAGGCCGCGCACGCGGTCGGGCTCCTCCATGCGAGCGAGGACCGCCTCCGCCTGTTCGCGCTCGAGGGCCTGGAGAATGTCCGCGGCTACGTCCTCGTGGACGTGGTCGAGCACTGGCCCGAGGAACTCGGGGGCCAGGGTGCGGACCAGCCGCTCGCGGGGCTCTTCGGCGAGATGTTCGAGGATTTCGGCGGTTTCGTCGGGGGAGAAGGTGCGGAGCAGGGGCTCGCGGAGGGCGGGGCCCAGCTCCTCGATGACGTCAGCCTGGTCGGCCGGGTGAAGCGCAGCCAGCAGCGAGAGCGCCTTGCGCACCTCGCCCGACTCGACGAGCGCACGCACCTCGTCGAGGAGCTGCTGCTGGCGAGCCTCCACCGCCATAACCGTCGATGTCCCATGTCAGGGCCCACGAGCGACGATCGCCCGGGCCCTCCGGATTGGAAGACGCCTCGAGTTGCATTGAGAGCGAATTCGAACC
>DATLZC010000036.1:0-4019 GCA_035574215.1 Dehalococcoidia bacterium
CTCCTTTCGGGGACGATTCGTGAAGATGCAGCAGGGCGCGTGCGTCTTCGACAGGGGTCCGGCCCGACCCTCAGGCGTCGGGCGCATCGCGATTATAAATCGGCCTGCCCGACAGTCAAGCGCGACAGCTTCCCGATTCGCTTCCCCGAACGTGCTCTTAGGGGTTTGCCCGCGCGTTTCGGGAGCGGAACCCCTATCCGGCGCGCCCTTCCCCGCCGATGCTTTGGTGGAGGTGACGACGATGCGCCTCATGGACGACGGGACTGCGGGGAGCCAGACGGCCCTTCCGCCGCTGGACGACCGACACGCCCGCGCGAGGGACACGCGGCAGCCCGAGCCCGTGTCCACCGGAACGCCGCGCTCGCGCCTTCCGGCCCCTCCCGCCGGCGGCGCGAACCTGTCATACTGAAGGCGCGAAGGGAGCACCACCATGTTGCGCTGTTTGCTCTGTCACGGAAGGCTCAAGCGACGTGGCCCGTCGGCCACCCACCCGGGGTCCGACGTGTACTTCTGCGAGCAGTGCCCGAACATCTACGTGGTCTCGCGAGGCCACGAGGTCGAAGCGTTGAAGCGCCGCGCCGCCGAGGTCGGGATCTACCCGCCGCCCGAGACGACCGACCGTCCCGAGCCCGAGCGCGAACCCGCCAACAGCGCGCACTGAGCGCGCGCCGCACCGAGCATCCGCCAGCCGCCGTCCCGATGGACGGCGGCTGTGTCATTCCGTCAGCCTGCGGTAGAGCGTGGGAAGCCGGGACGGCAGCGATTCGATGTCGGCGACCACCTCGTAGCCCATGTCCTCGCACATCTGCCCGAGGTAGTCGTGCCCCTCCTTGTCCACCGTCAGGGCGAAGGGCGTGATGCCCTTCCTGCGCGCCTCGATGAGCGCCATCTTCGTGTCGTGGATGGCGTACTCCTTCTCCGTCCGGTCGCGGCCGTAGCCGTGGTCCTGCGGGCGGCCGTCCGACACCAGGAACAGAATCTTCACCTTCGCGCTGTGCGCTTCGAGCTTGGTGGTGGCGTGCCGGATGGCCGGCCCCATGCGGGTGCTCCGGATGGGCGCGATCTTGTCGATGCGCCGGATGACGCGCTCCGAGAACGGCTCGTCGAGGTCCTTGATGATGTAGAACTCGACGTTTTCGCGGCCGTAGCCCGAAAAGCCGTAGATGCCGTACGCGTCGCCGATGGTCTCGAGCGCCTTGATCAGGAGGACGGTGCTCTCCTTCTCGAGGTCGATGATGCGCTTGGGCGGGTCGATGGCTGCCTGCGCCTTCCGCTGGGCCAGCCACTGGAAGTACTTCCGCGGGTCGTCGTCGAAGTCGTCGGCGTCGGCGTACTGATGCCGCCGTTTCTCGATCTCTTCGTCCGTCGACGCGCTCATGTCCAGCAGGAACGCCACGGCCACATCCCGCTCGACCTTGTTGCGCCGCCAGTACACCTTGTCGGTGTAGCTGTGCCCGAGCCTTCGCTCGACGGCGTACTCGACGACCGCGTCGAGGTCGAACTCCTCGCCGTCGTACTGGGCCTTGAGCTTGCGGAACAGCTCGGGCTTGAGCAGCTCGAACTGGCGCCGCGTCTGGTTCACCAGCGAGAGGTGCTCGCGCACCGTCCGCTCGTAGAAGTCCGTCGAGCCCTCCTCCAGTGTGCGCTGCACCACGCGGCACCAGGCCGGCTTGTAGTCCGCCGCCCGGAAGTCCCATTCGTCGTAGTAGAAATACTGGACCTCGCGCTGGAGGGCGCCCTCGTCCTCGCCTCCGCCCGCCTCGTGGACCGGCGTCCCGTCCGGGATATCGATCTTCTGGTCCGGAATCGGGGTGCCCGCCTCCTTCTCGAGGTTCGACAGAAACAGCCCGATGGTCGAGGCGAGGTCGGCTTCCGCCATGGCGCCGACGCTGATCTCGACGCTCTTCTCGAGGAGCTCCTTGAGCTGCTCGGCGGTCAGGGGCGAAAGCTCGCCCGGCGCCTCGCCCTGCTGCTGCATCCGCAGCCGCATCAGGAGCTGCACCATCTCGGGCTTGAAGTCGCCGCGGAAGTCCACCTGCTGCGGGCTTTCGTACGCGGTCTCCTCGCCTGCGGGGAGCTGCATGAGCTCGCTGTCGGCGGCGCCCATCTGCGGCGTCGACAGCAGCACGTCGAGCATCTCCTGATCGAGCGCCTCCCACTCGACGTCGCCGAGCTGCTCAGGCGGGATGTTGGGCACGCGGATGGCCAGGTCGTACAGCCGCAGCGCCGCTTCCGCCGCGTCTTCCACCGTCGCCTCGCGGACCTGCACCGACGCCAGCAATCGCAGCGCCTCGCCCAGCGTGTGACTCAGCGCCCGCGGCCAGACGATCCGGTGCGCGCCGTCGAGGCTCGCCCGCACGAGGTTCTCCAGAAGCGCCTGGCGCAGCGGCAGCATCCGCGCGTCCGGCCGCCGCTCGAGCTCGGCCTCCTGCATCTGCCGCCACGACCGGCGGATGCCCCCGTACTCCCTGCGCACGAGGAAGTCGATCCGCGCATCCTCGGCGATGGTGAACAGGTCCAGCGCCAGCCGGCGATCCTCGAAGAGGTCGAAGAACCGCTCGATGTCCGTGAGCGGCCCGGCGCCGCGGCCATCGCCTTCGGCGGCCTGCCGGCGCGACTCCTCGCGGGCGACGCAGCTCACCTCCGGGTACACCGCGCCCGGCTTCCCGAAGACGAAGCGGAAGCTGCCGAACTCGAGATGCGCCGCCTGGTGGGTGGCGTACACCTTGTACACGTTGAAGTTGTCCCGTTTGTCGAGGTGCTCCTCGACGTACTCGGGGAGGTACACCGTCGTGCCCTCGGTGCTGGGCAAACGCTCCGACACCCACCCGATGCCCTTTTCCGCGAGCTCCGACACCGGATGGATCGAGACGTTCGCGCCCGTGAGGGCTTTACAGTACAGCCGGAGGACGTCGCCCACCCGCGAGAGCTCGACCCGCGACGAGAGTGACTGAAGCACCTCCTCGCCCTTGCTCGACTCCATGCGGAAGTAGGCCTCGCCGCCCTCGCGCGACGCCTCGAGGATGCGATGCCCGGCGGCGTGCCAGCTCGCCAGGTCCTCCAGCCGCACGCGGCTCAGCACCGCCGGCGCGCTCTTCAGGAACTCCATGGCAGCGACGGGGGAGCCCACCGCCAGCTCCTCGGCCATCGAGCACAGGTGCTCGTGCGTCTCCTGCGGCACGCGCGCCATCGCCGCGAGCGCGTCCGTGATGAGCGTGAACGCCTGCCGACCGACCGCCCGGGCCACCGTGGCGCTGAGCTCGAGCAGCCGCCCGCGCTGCAGCGGATGCACCGGGATCAGCAGGTGGGGCGTCCGCTCGAACAGCAACCGCACGTCGGCCCACGACATCTCGGCGATGGCGTCTGCCAGCGAGAGGAACGGCGCCCGGTCCTCCCGCCGCAGCGACGAGAAGAGCATCGGCGCGCACTCGAGGCAGGCGACGGCGAGCTCGTACGAGCGCTCGGCCACCTGCTCGACCAGGGTCACCAGCCGGGCCAGCTCGCCCATGGTGAGCGAGGGGAGCAGCCGGGGCCCGACGTTGAAGTACGCCGTGGCCAGCGAGATGGACTTCCAGTGCCCCTTATACAGGCGCATGCCCAGCGCCGCCCACTCGGTGATCTGCCGTTCGTTGAGGTACCGGAGGGCCTGCGGGCTCGCGCGGAAGTAGGCGCTCGCGACCACGGACGAGAACTCGGCCAGATCGCGGCCGGCGTGCACCCAGCGGAGAAACGCCGGCGGCGGGAGCAGCCGCACGACTTCCGGGCTCGCCTGGAAGTACTCGGTCGCGGCCTCCCAGGAGCGCAGCGAATGCGCCGCCAGCGCGACGCCTTCGTCCGCCCAGGTGCGCAGCTCCTCGTAGGGCAAGGTCCCGACCAGCCTGCGAGCGGCGACGCGGAACTCCTGCGGAAGCGCTGGCGAGTGCCGGCTCAGCTTCGTCTCGGCGTCTTCGAGCAGTCTCGCGATCGCGTCCATCGCCTACCTGTCCCACCAGGCGACGTTGTGCGGCGTCCCGCCTCGC
>DATLZC010000037.1:0-8926 GCA_035574215.1 Dehalococcoidia bacterium
ACGGACCGGACCGGCGACGGCCCACAGGCCTGGGCCTGGGCGCCGGGCCGAGTCTGGCGCGAGCTCTCGCCAGGTGGGTTCCTCCCCTGCAGGCTGCCTCCACCCCGCGGCGACAGGCTGCAGGCGAGAGGGGACGAGCCCACGCTCGTCGCCTCTCGTCCATCTCCTGTCGGCCCTCAGTCTACACTGGAGCGCAACCCCCAGTTCAAGGGCACTCACACCTCAACGGCGACGGGGAGGATCATCGGGCGGCGGCGGGTCTCGTCGTAAAGGAACTGGGCGATCGCGTCCTTCACCTGCGTGTTGACCACGCCCCACTCCACGATGTGCTCCGCGCCCTCCAGCGCCGCCACCACGCGCTTCCGCGTGCGCTCCAGCAGGTCCTCGGACTCCTCGATGTCCACGAACCCGCGCGAGACGACCTCCGGTTGCCCCACGAGCCGCCCGCTCTGCTTGTCGATGGCGAGGATGATCACCACCATCCCGTCCGACGCCAGGTGGCGGCGGTCGCGCAGCACCACGTGGTCGATGTCGCCCACGCCGAGCCCGTCGACGTAGACGTAGTCGGCAGGAACGCGGCCGGCCACGCGCGCTCCGCGCTCGTCGAGCTCGAGCACGTCGCCGTCGGAGAGCACGAACGTGCGGTCCTCGGGCATGCCGAGGGATTGGGCGAGCCGCGCATGGAGCACGAGATGCCGGTACTCGCCGTGAATGGGCACGAAGTAGCGGGGCCGGACCAGCGTGTGGATAATCTTGAGCTCCTCCTGGGCCGCGTGGCCGCGCACGTGGACGTCGGCGATGCGGTTGTAGAGCACCCGCGCGCCCAGGCGGAACAGGTTGTCGACGGTGCGATACACCAGCGCCTCGTTGCCCGGGATGGCCGTCGCCGACAGCACCACGGTGTCGCCGGGCACGATCTGGATGTGCTGGTGATCGCGGTTCGCCATGCGGGTGAGGGCCGAGGTCGGCTCGCCCTGGCTGCCGGTCGTGATGACGGCGAGCTCGCGATGGGGCACGCTGGGCAGCTCCCGCACGCCCACGAAGATGCCGTCCGGGACGGTGAGATACCCGCGCTCGACGGCCATGTGGACGTTGTCGAGCATGCTGCGCCCGGTGACGAAGACGCGACGCCCCGTGGCGTGGGCGGCGTCGATGACCTGCTGAACGCGCGAGATGAGCGAGGCGAACGTGGCTACGATCACCCGCTGCGGCGCCGTCGACATGATGTTGTACAGCGCTTCGCCCACGACCCGCTCCGACGGCGTGTAGCCCGGGATCTCGGCGTAGGTCGAGTCGGCCATGAGGAGGAGCACGCCCTCGTCGCCCAGCTGCGCGAGGCGGGAGAGGTCGGTGGGCTGGGCCATCACCGGCGTGTGATCGAGCTTGAAGTCGCCCGTGTGCACCACCGTGCCCACCGGGGTACGGATGGCGAAGCCGACGGAGTCGGGCACGCTGTGGGCCACGGTGAAGGGCTCGACGGCGAACGGCCCTTCCTGCACGACCTCGCCGGGCAAAATGGTCCGGACGTCGGACTCGGCGAGCATGCGGGCTTCCTTGAGCTTGACGCTGATGAGCCCCTCGGTGAGCGGGGTGCAGTACACGGGCGCCTTGATGCGCTTCAGGATGTACGGGAGCGCGCCCGTGTGGTCCTCGTGGCCGTGGGTGATGAAGATGGCTCGGAGGCGCCGCCGGCCGTCTTCGAGATACGTGATGTCGGGAATGACGAGGTCGACCCCCAGCATCTCCTCGCTCGGGAACATGAGGCCGCAGTCGATGGCGATGACGTCGTCGCCGTACTCGAGGAGCGCCATGTTCTTGCCGATTTCGCCGAGACCGCCCAGTGGGATGACTCTGAGGACCTTGCGCGCCATGGAGCCTCGCGGTTACAGGAGCCGCATCTGCTGCGGCTCGGGTTCGGGCATCGCCGCCTGCTGGGCCTGCTGCTCCTTGGCCAGCCGATCGAGCACGACCCGCACCTGCTGGAAGTCGGTCTCGATGGTGCGCCGGAGGCTCGCCTGGTGGAGGGCGGCCGCCGGGTGGTACATGGGCACCACCCAGACGTCGCCCACGCGCCGAGGCTGCCCGTGGATGCGGCTGATGCTCTGTCCCGGAAAGTAGCGGTTCATCGAATACCGGCCCAGCGTCACGATGACGCGCGGCCGGATGATGTCGATCTGCCGGTCTAGCCACTTCTTGCAGGCTGCGATCTCGCTCGGGAGGGGGTCGCGGTTGTTCGGCGGCCGGTGCTTGACCACGTTCGCGATGAACACGTCCTTGCGTTCGAGCCCGATGGAGCGGATGAGCTGGTCGAGGAACTGCCCCGCGGGGCCGACGAACGGGCGGCCCAGGCGGTCCTCGTGAAAGCCGGGGCCTTCGCCGATGAACATCACCTCGGCGTAAGGGTTCCCCTCGCCGGGGACGGCGCGGGTCGCGCCCTTGTACAGATCGCAGTCTGTGCAGGCGTTCACCGCCGCCGCGATCTCGCGGAGCGCGGCCGCGCGTTCGTTGGGCTGGCCGCCGTCGGGACCGGATGCGTCCATGCGCTCGTCTCTACTCCCTGGGTGTCGAACCCGCGCGCCAGGCGGTCCAGATCATGGCGCCGCCGACGTACAGGATGACGACCCCGAAGATTCGCTGCAACACGTCGGCGGGAAGCTCGTTGGCCAGCCACCCGCCGAGCGCGGCCGCCGCCACGGCCAGCGGGGCGACGACGGCGACGACGGGCGCGTCGACGTTGCCCTGGCGCAAGTGCGTCGCGCCGCCGAAGAGGCCCGTGGCGATGATGGCTACGAGAGAGACCCCCTGCGCCACCTGCTGGTCGCGCCCCAGGAACAGCACCATCGCGGGCACGAAGATCACTCCACCGCCGACGCCGAGCATGCCGCCGAGAAAGCCGCCCGCGACGCCTACCAGCAGCTCGAAGAGAAGCTCAGACATGCGGGCCGCGCTCGACGCCGGGTGAGGCGCTCATCCGATCAGCAGGCGAATCGACGTCGCGAGCAGGAACAGGCCGAACAGCACGCGAAGCTGCCGGGCCGGGATGCGTTGCATGGCGCGGGCCCCGGCGTACACGCCCAGCGCCGCGCCCGCCGCGAGCATCCCCGCGAGGGGCCAGTCGATGTTGCCGGCGAGGGCGTAGGGGACCGCCGCCGCGGAGGCCACGAAGACGATGATGGCGAGCGACGTGCCGTGGGCCCGGTGCTGCGAGAGGCGGAGCAGACCGACGAGCATCGGCACCATGACGGCGCCGCCGCCGACGCCGGTCAGGCCGCTGAACAGCCCGCCGGCCGCGCCTGTGAGGGCGCCCCGCAGCGTTCGCTCTTTCGCTGGCAACACGCAACGACCCTCGCGGGATGATAGCATCGGGCCTCCGTAGCCGGAAGCCGACGTACGGGCTCGACGCTGCCGCAGACCGAGCACGCGAATGGCAGAGATCGCGCCGGGGCGACCCCGCGCGGCGGGCCTCAGCAGCGAGGCGGCCGCTTCGGTTGTCTGTGCGGGCGTGCCTCCGTATACTGGCCCTGAGCACGATTTGAGAAGTCGGCGCTTCGAAAATTCGCCGCCGACGTCGCCGGGGAGGTCCGCGTGGCCTACACGATCATCGAAACCTGCATCGGCTGCACCGCCTGCACCAAGCGCTGTCCCACAGGGGCCATCAGCGGGGAGCGGAATCAGCTCCACGTCATCGACCCCACGCTCTGTATCGACTGCGGCGCCTGCGGGGTCGTCTGCCCGCCCGAGGCCATCCTCGACGACATGGGCGACGTGTGCAAGACCTTCCCGCGCAAGGAGTGGCCGAAGGCCATCGTCATCGAGGACAACTGCATCGGCTCCGGGTGCGAGCTGTGCATCCAGATCTGCCCCTTCGACGCGCTGAGCCTCGGCGAACCTCAGCGTCAGGTGGGCGACTTCTTCGGCGTGGCCGTGCTGAACGAGCGCAAGTGCACCGGCTGCCGCCTGTGCGAGGAAGCGTGCGGCTGGGGCGCCATCTACATCGACCCGCCGCGCGAGATGCTCAAGAAGCGCGCCTGGCCCGAAGAGGAAGCGGCCGCCCCCGCCGAAGCCGTCACCGCCTGACCCGGCGGCCATGTCCGCGGGCGACCCCTGCCCCGCCATTCGCGTCGTGCGTCTGAGACCGGGCGCGCGCTTGCCGTCGCGGGCGACATCCGGCTCGACCGGATACGACCTCTATGCCTGTCTCCCCGAGCCCGGGTTTCTCGACATCGGCCCCGACCCCGTGCTGGTGCCGACGGGCGTCGCCATCGAGACCCCACCGGGGTACGACGCGCAGATCCGGCCGAGGTCGGGGCTGAGCGCGCGCGGCGTCATGGCCACGTTCGGAACGCTGGACAGCGATTACCGGGGCGAAGTCTTCGTCACGCTGTACTGCATCGGGTCCGCCGCGCCGTACCGCGTGCGGGACGGAGACCGGATCGCGCAGCTCGTCATCGCGAAGCTCGCCGACCTGCCCCTCATCGAGGTGGAGGCGCTGTCGGAGACCGACCGCGGATCGGGAGGCCACGGGTCGACGGGCAGATGACAACGGCCCTCCTCACGATTGACAGCGCCCTGCGCGACGCCTAGAATCGCGCCGTAATCGCTCAGAGGCGTATCCGCTTTCGTCGAACGAAGGGAGGTCGCGATGGCTGCGGAAGCGTCGGGCGTCAGGAGCCAGCTCCACGCGAGCAACCTCGTCCCGGAAGCGACGCTCGCGGAATGGATCCGGCCCCTGGTCGCGGAGTTTTTCGGGCCCTTCGCCCTGGTGTTCGTGGGCGCGGGGTCGGTGTTGACGACCGGGGCGTTCGGGCTGGAGGGCCCGGGGCAGATCGTCGCCGTGGCGCTGGCCCACGGGCTGGCCTTCGGGCTCATGATCGCCGCGGCGGGGCATCTGTCGGTCGGCTTCTTCAACCCCGCGATATCCATCGGTCTGTGGGTAGCCGGGAAGCTGGGTACGGTGAAGACGGCGGCGTACATCGTTGCGCAGCTCGCGGGCGCGGTCGTCGCGGCGTTGCTGCTTCGCTACATCTTCCAGGGGGAGCTGTCGGACCAGCTCCACCTGGGCGCGCCGGCCATCGCGAAAGCGGGCGAAGCGGCGTTCATCGTGGGGCGAGCCAGGGGGTTCGTGACCGAAGTCGTGCTGACGTTCCTCCTGATGTACGTCATCTACGGCTCGGCGCTCGACCGCCGGGGGCCGTCCGTGATCGCCCCGCTGGTCATCGGCCTGGCGGTGACGATGGACATCCTCATGGGCGGGCCGCTCACCGGGGCGGCGATGAACCCGGCGCGCGCGTTCGGTCCCGCGCTGGTGGCGAACTTCTGGGCAGACCACTGGATCTACTGGATCGCGCCGCTCATCGGGGCGTCGCTGGCGGCGGCGCTGTTCGCGTACGTCATGACCCCGAAGGAAGAGACGTAAGGTCGCGGCAGGCGGCGCCCTTTTGCTAGCATAGGGTCAGCGTCGAGAACACGGCGATGGAGCTCGCCGGCCCGTGCCCGGCACGGGTGAACCGCGCCTAGCGCTGATGGCTCCTGCGGTTGCGGGAGCCATCGTTTGTTGTCCGCGGGGATGATCGCAATCGCTCTGGCCATCGGCGGCGCCGCGGGCGCCATCGCACGGTACTACCTCCAGGGCTGGGTGGTGGACCTCGTAGGCCCGGCGCCCTGGGGAACGTTCGTCGTAAACGTGCTCGGGGCGTTCCTGCTCGGCTTCTTCCTCACCCTCACGGAGGAGCGGGTTCTCGTGCCCTCCGTGTACCGCACGTTCGTCGCCGTGGGATTTCTGGGGTCGTTCACGACGTTCTCGACGTTGGTGTGGGAGAGCCAGCAGTTGTTCAGCCGCGGCGACGCGCCCGCCGGGCTCGCGAACCTCGCCGGAAGCGTGCTCGCCGGCGTGGCGGCGGTCTACCTGGGCGTGGCGGCGGGCCGTCTGGTGTGAGGGGGTATGATGGACGGCGGCGCCATGAAGATCGAGGGTCCGGGGAAGCTCCTGACGGTGTATATCGGCGAGTCGGATCGCTGGCGCGGGAAACCGTTGGCCACCGCCATCGTGGAGCGGCTGCGCGAGATGGGGCTGGCCGGCGCGACGGTGGTCCGTGGCTTCGAGGGCTTCGGCGCCCGTAGCCGCATCCACACGACGCACATCCTGCGGCTGTCGGAGGACCTCCCCGTCGTGATTCAGGTTGTCGACCGCGCGGACCGTATCGAGGAGGCGCGGCGGGCGCTTGACGAGATGGTGACCGAAGGGCTCATCACGGTGAGTGACGTCGAGATCGTGCTGTATCGTCACGGCCCGCCGCTGAGCGAGGGGAGCGGCACGTAGCGCGCGAAATCGCAGCGCGGTGTAGAATCAGATGCGTCCGGCGAAGGCGGAACGCCGCGCCGGTGCGATTTTCGAAGGGTTGAGTTCGAGGAGGCGGCCATGGCCAGACCCGTCCTGCACACCCGGGTGTGCGACATCCTGGGCATCGAGTATCCGGTGGTGCTCGCCGGCATGGGAGGCGTGGCCACCGCCGAGCTCGTGGCGGCCGTCTCCGAAGCGGGCGGCCTCGGCGTCATCGGGGCCGCGACCATGTCCCCCGAGGAGATCGAGGAGCAGGTGCGCAAGGTGCGGTCGCTGACCGACAAGCCCTTCGGCGTCGACATCCTCCTTCCCTCGGGGGTCGCGCCGACGGGAGCCCCGGGCGGAAACGGCGGCCAGGGCGCCCCGGCCGAGATGCCCCAGCTCCCCAAGAACCCCATCGAACTGCTGCCGCAGCCGTACAAAGACTTCATCCGCAAGGCCAAGCAGGAGTTCGGTCTGCCCGACGACGAGGAGACGCAGGAGGAGTTCTCGCGGAGCATCCGGCGGGTCGGCCTGGGGCCCGCCTTCGCCAAGCGCCAGATCGAGAAGATGCTGGAGCTGAAGGTGCCGGTCTTCGCGTCGGGGCTGGGCAATCCCGGTCCGTTCGTCGAGGCGTTCCACGCCATCGGCGCGAAGGTCATCGCGCTCGTGGGCAACGTGAAAAACGCGCGGCGCGTGGCCGAGGGCGGCGTCGACATCATCGTGGCCCAGGGCACGGAGGCCGGGGGCCACACGGGACGCATCGGCACGATGGCGCTGGTGCCGCAGGTGGTCGACGCAGTGGCGCCGATTCCGGTGCTGGCGGCCGGCGGCATCGGGGACGGACGGGGCCTGGCGGCGGCGCTGGCGCTGGGCGCGGACGGCGTCTGGGTCGGGACGGCGTTCCTGGTAACGAAGGAGGCGAACTGGCCCCAGGTCCTCAAGGAGCGCATCCTCGCGGCGACCGAGGAGGACACGCGGGTCACCCGCCTGTACAGCGGGAAGACGATGCGCAACATCAACAACCCGCTCATCGAGCTCTGGGAGCAGTCGGGCATTCCGGCGCTTCCCATGGGGCCTCAGGGCCTGGTGTCGGGCGAGCTCATGAACGCGGCTCGTCGCGCCGGGAAGCTCGAGCTGCTCATGAACCCCGCGGGGCAGATCGCGGGCATGCTCCACGAGATGAAACCGGCGCGCCAGGTGCTCGAAGAGATGGTCACGCAGGCGGCGGAGATTCTGGGGCGGGACCTCGGGGAGCGCGTCCGCGTGTCCACCAGCGCGCCCGCGTAGCCCATTCGCTACGAGACGTTCGAGACGCACGCTCGCCGGTTCCACCAACGGCGGGCGTGCTCTACACTCGCGCCTGAGGACGCCAGGGCTGCGCCGGGCGCCCGCGAGTCAGGAGGCAGCGATGACCGACACTGCGCTGGGAGACGTACGCGTGATCGATCTGGCGGGCGAGATCGGCCAGTACTGCACGAAGCTGCTGGCCGACCTCGGGGCCGACGTCATCAAAGTCGAGCCGCCGGGCGGCGACCCCGTCCGGCGCCTTCCGCCCTTCTACCACGACCGGCCCGGCGAGCAGACCAGCCTCTACTGGCTCAACCTGAACACGAACAAGCGCAGCGTCACCCTCGACCTCGAGACCGCAGACGGCCGCCGGCTGTTCGAAAAGCTCGCGGCCACCGCCGACGTGGTGGTCGAGACGTTCCCACCCGGCTATCTCGACCGCCTCGGCGTCGGCTACGACGCGCTCACCAGGCTCAAGCCCGACATCATCGTCACGTCTATCACCGGCTTCGGGCAGACGGGGCCGCATGCGGGATACAAAGCGCCCGACATCGTCGGCGTCGCCATGGGCGGCATCATGTGGCTCGCGGGGGACCGGCAGGATCCGCCGAACGTGCCTCCGTGGCGCCAGGGCTACATCTCGGCGTCGATTCAGGCGGCGGCGGGTACCCTCACGGCGCTGTATCACCGGGACGTCACGGGCGAGGGGCAGCGGGTCGACGTGTCGATGCAGGAGGCGCTATCCATCGCCCAGGAGACGGCGATGCAGACCTGGGACATGCTCCAGCAGCTTCGCACGCGGATGGGCGCGGGCGGCGCGCTCCCCATCACCATCCCGGGCATCGGCGTCTACGAATGCCGCGACGGCTACGTCTTCGGCTACGTCGGCACGCCCGGCGGCGCGCCGTGGTCGGAGCTGTTGCAGTGGATGGTCGACGAGGGCGCCGCCGAGGACCTCACGGAGGAGCCGTATCGCGAGATCTGCATGAACCTGAACATGCGGTTCCTCACGGGGCTGATGCAGGACCCGTCGACCGTCGGCGAGAAGATCAAGGCTCTTCAGCACATCGACGACGTGCTCAAGCGGTTCCTCGCCTCCAAGAGCAAGTGGGAGGTGTACGAGGACGGACAGCGCCGGCGGTTGCTCTTCGGCATCGTGAGCACGCCGGAGGACATCGCGAAGAATCCGCAGCTCGAATACCGGAAGTGGCTCACGCCGGTGGAGCATCCGGAGCTGGGCGAGACGCTGCGGTATCCCGGCCCGCCGTACCGGCTCAGCGAGACGCCGTGGGCGATCCGACGGCGGCCGCCGGCCAT
>DATLZC010000038.1:0-6097 GCA_035574215.1 Dehalococcoidia bacterium
GCACGAACGCCCGCCCCGAATTCGCGTCCGACGTGTTCTGCGACAGGATCGTCAGCACGAGTTCGGCCGTCGGGTCGCCGTGCGGGCGCCATGGCGCGGCGCCGTGCGCCTCCTGCAGGCGCCGCACGATTTCGTGGATCCCCCTCCGGTCGGACATGCCGTCGCCCCTCGTCATGCTCGGAACGCTACACGGACCGCGGCGGGCGCTCAAGCCGCTACCCCGCAGACGCCGCGTGACGGATAATCGGCGAGGGCGCCTCGAGCCCCGAAAGGAGGTGATGCCCGTGACGCGCGACGAGATCCGTCTGACTCGTCTGGCGTCCTGCGCGGGTTGAGCCGGCAAGGCGGGCATCGCCACGCTGGCGCACGTGCTGCGCCCCATCGCCGAGACGTTCCGCCCGGAGGAGCACCCCGACCTCCTCATCGGGCTCGAAGGGCCGGACGACGCCGCCGTCTTCCGGCTATCGGATGATCTCGCCCTCGTCCAGACGGTGGACTTCTTCCCGCCGGTCGTGGACGACCCCTACGTCTTCGGCGCGGTCGCCGCGGCCAACGCCATGAGCGACGTCTACGCCATGGGGGGCGAAGTGCTCCTCGCCCTCAATGTCGCGGCGTTCCCGGAAGACCTGCCCCCGGAGATCCTGTCGGAGATCTTCCTCGGCGGCGCGGAGAAGGTCGCCGAGGCGGGCGGCGTCATCGCCGGCGGACACACGCTGTACGACGCCGAGCCCAAGTACGGCCTGGCGGTGACAGGCGTCGTCCATCCGGCTCGGGTCGTGCGCAAGCGGGGCGCGCGGCCCGGCGACGCCCTCGTCCTCACGAAGCCCCTGGGGACAGGCCTCATCCTCACAGCGGCCCGGCAGGACGCGGCCGACCCGGCCCATCTCGACGCCGCGGTCGCGTCCATGCTCCGCCTCAACCGGCACGCTTCCCACATCGCCCTCGAGGCGGGCGTCCACGCCATGACGGACGTCACGGGCTTCGGGCTCGCGGGTCACGCATGGGAGATGGCCGCGACGAGCGGCGTTCGCCTGACGCTGGACGCGCAGGCGCTGCCGGCCCTGCCCGGCGCCCTCGACTACGCCCGCGCCGGCGTGACCATGGGCGGCACACGGCGCAACCGCGAGGGGCTCGCCGGCCGCGTCCGCGTGGGCCCTGCCGTCCCCGCGGAGATCGACGCGCTGATCTTCGACCCGCAGACCTCCGGCGGGCTGCTCATGGCGCTCCCCGCGGACGCCGCCCGCGCCGTCGTCGAGACGCTGCAGCGCGACGGGCTCGGCGGGTGGATCATCGGCGCCGTCGAGGAAGGCGAAGGCGTCGACATCCGCTGACCCCGAGGGGTTGACCCAGACGCCCGCGATCGGGTTAGCTCTCACCCGCCGGCGGAAAGCGCACGGAAGGAGGCGAGACATGCCCGTCGCTACGGTGAACGGCGTCCGGATTCACTACGAAACGCACGGCCACGGGCGGCCCATCGTCCTCGCTCACGGCTACACCGCCTCGCTCAGGTTGTGGGACGGGCAGATCGAGCCGCTGTCGCGACGCTACCGTGTAGTCGTGTACGACACGCGCGGCCACGGCGGGAGCGAGGCGCCCGCGGACATGAACGCGTACAGCATCGCGACGTTCGCTGAGGACCAGGCGGCCCTCATGGACCACCTCGGAATCGACCGCGCTATCGTCGGCGGGCTGTCCATGGGCGGCGTGGTGGCGCAAGAGTTCGCCTTGCGCTATCCGGAGCGTGTCGAGGCGCTGCTGCTGTGCGACACCGGCGCCATGCCGCCGGGGACGTTCGGGAACCCCGAGATGCGCGAACGCATGGCGGCGATGCAGGAAGAGATGGCGAGGGTAGCCCGCGAGCGCGGCATGGCGGCGATCGCCGAATGGATGCGGCAGAATCCCCAGGGGCCGCGGCCGGAGGGCCCCATCCCCGAGGGCGTCCGCCGCCACCTCGAAGGCGTGGCGCGCATGAGCGTGGACGGCTGGCTGGGCGGATGGCATGCGCTCCAGACCTGGCCGGGCGCCACCGAACGCCTGCAGGAGATCACCGCCCCCACGCTCGTCATCATCGCCGAGCTGGACAGCCTGCGCCCCGCCGGCGAGATCATCCATCAGCGCATCCCCGGCAGCCGCCAGGCCCTGATCACCGGGTCGTTTCATGGCTCCTGCCTGTGGAAGACGGAGGCCTTCAATCGCGCCCTGCTGGACTTCCTGGACGACCTGGAAGCGGGCAATGAGCTGCCCGGCGAAGTCGTATACTGAACCCTGACCGGATGATCGGGGCGCTGCGCCCCGTTCGGGAGGTCGCCATGAACCGAACACACGCGCCCAAGCGGTGGGGCGAGCGCGCAGTGGCGGCGGTCGTCGTGATCGCCGGCCTCGCGTTTCTCGCCGGGTATGTCCTGTGGCTCAAGTACCTGCTCGGCAACCCGCCGATCAACGACGCCGTCATGGACGTCTCCTTCGCGGTTCCCTATCCCTTCGGCGTCCTCGTCTACATGGTCGCGACGACGGTGTTCTTCGTGCTCCTGCCTCTCGGGGTCGCCGCAGGCCTGGGAGCCGCCGTGCTGCGGCTCGCCCGCCAGCAGTGAGCGCGCCGTCCCCGCTTCGACCCGCGTGGAGGAGGCGCCGCCTGTGAGCGCCGACGCCCTGCCCGTCACCGTCGACGAGATCGTCGCCTCGATGCGCACGGCGCGTGTCGGCGACGTCGATCTCGCCTACACGCTCGTCGGGGAAGGCCCGCTCCTCGTCCTCACGCACGGCTTCGCCGGCCCGACCCCCGACTGGCCGCCCGTCATCCTCGACCTCGCGAAGCGCTGCCGGCTCCTCCTGTACGATGTCCGCGGCCACGGGCGCTCCAGTGCGCCGGAGGACCCGGAGGCTTATTCGATGCCCATCTTCGCCCGCGACCTCGCGGGCCTGCTCGACGTGCTCCGGATCGAGCGCGCGCACATCGGCGGCGTGTCGATGGGGGGCATGATCACCGCGCAGTTCG
This sequence comes from Dehalococcoidia bacterium, assembly GCA_035574215.1. GTDB lineage: Bacteria > Chloroflexota > Dehalococcoidia > DSTF01 > JACRBR01 > DATLZC01. The sequence continues at coordinate 2,996 of DATLZC010000038.1, forward strand.
CGGTCGACTTCTCCGAGCGGTGCCGCTCGGTCCTCCTCATGGACACGACGGCGGGCAACGACGCCGGCGAAGGCCCGGCGGCGGCGTGGGAGGCCCAGCTCCGCCAGGTGTTCGCCCAGATGGAGCACGTCGTCCGCACGTACGGGATGGCGGACCTCGTGGAGCGGCAGGTGGCGTGGAGCCGGGAGCACGACCCGCTGTGGAAGATCGACCCCCAGGCGGAGGAGAAGGCGCGCCGCCGCCTCTCGCATATGACGGCGGCGGGCTTCGCCGGCGCGGCCCGCGCGATCCGGCTGCGGCCGCACCTCCTCCCGCGGCTCCGCTCGGTGTCGGTTCCGGCGCTCGTCCTCGTGGGTGAGGACGACTGGTTCTTCCCGTGCGCCAGGCAGGCGTACGAGGCGCTGCCCAACGCCCGCTTCGTCCACGTGCGCCGCGCAGGGCACGCGGTCATCTCCTACCGGCCCGAGGTGTTCCTCGACACCGTCGTCACCTTCATCGACGACGTCGAGGCGGGCCGCGACGTCCGGGGCGAGCGCCTGGTCGACTGAGGGTCAGTCCGCGCCGGGCACGGGCACAGAGACAGGGCTCTGGCCCGGGAGAGGGACGAACCGCTCCCCGTCGAGCCAGACGCTGGTGATCCTGAGCTGATAGCTCCCGACGCGCGTCAGGTTGGGGAAGACGAACGCCGCCCGGCCGTCGGGGCCCGTCGCCGCCGAGGGCTCCCAGCGGTCCATCCACGGAAGCGCGAGCACCTCGCCCGTCACGACGGCGCCCTCCACGGGCGCGCCCCGCTCGTCCATTACCCGCAGGTCGAACGTGAGGTCGGTCTCGGCTCCGGACCGCTCGCGTCGCGCAGAGGCGACGGTGGTGAGCCGCTGCCCGCCGTCGCTCACGAGGTGCACCGCCAGCATGGAGACCCCGCCGACGGCGCCCTCCGCCGACGCCGGATTCGCGTGGAAGCCGTACCGGACGTCCTCGTTCACGTCGGGAAACACGACCGTGTCCGTCCCGTCGTCGGTCCGGGCCGCTGCGATCAGCAGCGCGACGCCGAACATCGCGCCGCCCAGCGCGCCCACCGCCGCGGACACGGCGAGACGCTTCCACGGACGCCGCGGCGCCGCTTCGCGCTCGCGAGCGGGCGCCTCGCGCCGTCCGTCGTCATCACGGCCGGGCACGAACACTGGCTGGTCACCAGGAAGGGCGACTGGATTCATGAGGGGCCATCTCCACATCGTTCGACCGCTCCGCGGCGTGGTCACAGCCACGCTCGCGCCGTAGGATAGGGGAGCAGCCATCCGCTCGCGCTCGGGAGGAACCCCCAATGTTCCTGCTGCGCTCCCTGATGTTCGTCCCCGGCAACCGGGAGGACATGCTCGAGAAGGCGGCCTCGGTGCCCGCCGACGCCATCGTCATCGACCTCGAGGACGCCGTGCCCCCCGCCGAGAAGCCGCGCGCCCGCGCCACGGCGGCCGCCGCCATCGGCGCGCTCGCGGCGGCGGGGCGGGCCGTCCACGTGCGGGTCAACGGTCTCCGCACGGGGCTCACCCGTGACGACCTCGCCGCGGTCGTCAGACCGGGGCTGGCGGCGGTGCACCTCCCCAAGGTCGAGGCGGCGCAGGACTTGCGCGACCTCGACGTGCTGCTGCGGGAGCAGGAGCTCGCCAGAGAGATCCGCCCGGGGACCATTCGCTCCGTCGCCCTCATCGAGACGGCCCGCGGCGTCGTGCGGTGCGAGGACATCTGCCGGGCGTCGGACCGCCTCGTCGCGCTCGCCCTGGGCGCCGAAGACCTGTCGCGCGACCTGGGTGTCCCCCGGCCCGCCGCGGAGCCGGGCGCGCACGACGCGCTGTCGTTCGCCCGGGCCACGCTAGTTTACACGGCGCGAGCCTACCGGCTGCTCGCGGTGGACACGCCGTACCCTCAGGTGCGCGACCAGGCCGGCCTGGTCCGCGAAGCCACCCTCGCCCGCGCGCTGGGGATGAACGGGAAGTACGCCATCCACCCGGCTCAGGTCGAGCCGCTGAACCGCGTCTTCAGCCCCTCCCGGGAGGAAGTGGACGAGGCCCGGCGCATCATCGCCGCGTACGAGGAAGCCGCCGCGAAAGGCCTCGGGGCCGTGAGTGTCGACGGGCGCATGGTGGACGAGCCCATCGTGCGCGCGGCCCGCGAGCTCGTCGCCTTCGCCGAGCGGCTCGCGGGCGGGGACGGGGCCTGACGCCCCGCCGCGTCAAGGCGCGGTCACCGTCAGCGGCCGCGGCGCCGCCACGCCCGGGAGATGCGCCGCCATCCATTCATGCCGCTCGGGGCTGAGGCCGCGGAGCCGCGCAGGGTCCGCAAAGAACAGCGCGAAGCTGTTCGCGTAGTCTTCCAGCGGGTCGAAGCGCGACAGCCCCTCCCACACGAACGTCCCGTGGTACGACGTTCGCACCTGATAGGCTTCGTACGACGCGCGCACCTCATCCGGTGAGCTTTCGAGGCGCCATCCCGTCGCCCGCATGAAGTCGAGGAACTCCGGGTCGAGGAACACCCAGGCGACCCGCCCCGGCGGCGCGCTCCGGAGCTGATACGCGTGCCCGAGCTCGTGCAACACCGTGAGGACGCTCTGGTCCGGGTACAGGACGACCTCGTTGTACCCCTTGTGATTCGTGTAGTAGTTGGCGGCGCCGCCGTAAGGAGACCATCCGGTCACGTCCGTGCCGTTCTCGTTCGACAGGATCAGGAGCGGACCGAGAGCAGGATTGCCCAGCCGCGCCCGGACCTCCTCCGGCAGCAGCTCCAGCGCCCGCGTCACCGACGCCACGGTCCCCGGCGTCCACGTCTGCCCCTCCTCGACGAAGCGCACGCCGAACCGCGCCTCGATCGCGGCGAAGTGGCACGATGTGAGGAGCAGCGCCGCTCCGCCCAGCATCAGGGGCGCGACCACGCTCGCAGGGGCCATGCCCGAGGACCGGCGACCGCGTGGCGCCATCGGCTGTCTCCCTCGTTCGAGACCGATTGCGCCCCGTTGCCGGGTTCACCACTGGCTCCCCGGGGTCTGCGGTGACCACGTCCCCGCGTCGCGCGGGCCGACCCCGGTTCGTCGCCTCAACGGGCGGGAGGAGG
>DATLZC010000039.1:0-23195 GCA_035574215.1 Dehalococcoidia bacterium
GCGACCGTGACTGCTCAACCCACCGTGTCGGGCTTGCCGCGCACGGGCGCAGGCCCGGCGCGGATTGAGGGAAGCGGCGTCCCGCTCACCTTGGCGGCCGCTGGCGCCGTTCTGCTTGCCTTCGCTTTGGTGAGGCAGCGCTCCAGCGCGTAGCCGGATCCATCGCCACGAAGAAGCAGGGGCCCCGGTTTCCCGAGGCCCCTGCACTCTAGGCGTCGCTCTGTGCTCTCGTTTACCAGTCGTAGTGCTCGCGCTGGAAGGCGACCGCGAGGCCCATGCCGCCTCCCATGCAGAGCGTCGCCAGGCCCCACTCCTTGTTGTGGTCGCGCAACTGGAAGCCCTGCGTGCCGGTCAGACGTCCGCCGCTGTCGCCCAGCGGGTGCCCCAGCGCGATGGCGCCGCCGTAGATGTTCAGCCGGTCCTCGGGGATGCCCAGCTCGCGCATCACCGCGACGACCTGGCAGGCGAACGCCTCGTTGACCTCGATGAAGTCGAAATCCGTGATCTTCATCCGCATCTTTTGCAGCAGCTTCTGCGTCGCCGGGACGGGGCCGATACCCATGATGGTGGGGTCGACACCGACCGTCGCGGCCTGCCGGAAGGTCATGAGCGGCTTGAGGCCGAGCTCTCGCGCCTTCTCCTTCGACATCACGAGCACCATCGAGGCGCCGTCGTTGCGGGGGCATGCGTTCCCCGCGGTCACCTGTCCGCCCTCGACATACGCGGGCTTCAGGCTGGCCAGCGCCTCCAGCGTCGTGTCGGGACGCGGCCCCTGGTCTTCGCTCACGGTGACCTCATGGCCGTCCTTGTACTTGATGGTGATGGGCACGATTTCCGGCGCGAAGGCGCCCTTCTTCTGGGCGGCCACCGCCTTCTGATGGCTCCACAGCGCGAACTTGTCGGCGTCCTCGCGCGAGACGTTGTAGACCTTCGCCAGCTTCTCCGCCGTCAGGCCCATGTTCATGATCCAGGGCTCGACCTTGCGGTACCACCGCGGGAGCAGCTCGGCGATGGCCCAGTCCTCGGCGCGGGCGGGCCGCTGCGGCCGGCCCGTCTCCGTTTCGGTGGTCTGCCTGCCCTGCTCCTCCTCCGGCGGCACGGGGTCGATGCGCCCCATCGTCTCCACGCCAGCCGCGAGGATGACGTCCGACATGCCCGTCATGATGGAATGCGCGGCCTGCACGACGGCCTGGAGCGACGACCCGCACTGCTTGTTCAGGTCGAGGCCGGAGATCGTCTGGGGGAAGTCGGCCTCGAACAGGTAGTGGCGGGCGTACGTCAGCGGTCCTGAGAGACCCACCGACCCGACGATGAACTCGTCGATGATGTTGGGGTCCAGGCGGTTCCGCTCGACGATGGCCTTGAGCAGCGGAACCATGAGCTCGATGTGGGTGATGTCCTTGAAGACGCCCTTGGAGCCTGCCCGGCCGAATGGCGTGCGGCAGGCGTCGACGATGACGGCTTCGCGCATGGTGGAACGCTCCTTCCGGTGGGTGAGGTACTGAACGCGGTTCACCCTACGTAACTCTCCCGTAAACGTCAAGCGCACATTCAGCCCTGGCTTGCCGCCGGGAGCGCCTCATGCAGGGTCGCCGATGCGGTGGACCTTGAGGAGGTTCGTGGTCGCGGCGAGGTCGCGCGGCCAGCCCCCGGCGATGATGATGAAGTCGCCCTCGCGCAGGCCCAGGACCGCGCGCGCCTGCTCGTCGGCGGTGATGGTCATCGACAGCAGGCCCTCGGATTCGTCGGAGATGGCCGCGATGGTACCCCAGTAGAGCGCGCAACGGTTCCGCACCGCGGGGTCGGGCGAGATGGAAAGAATGGGCACCGGCGGGCGGTCCATCGACAGCAGCCGCGCGGTGTAACCGCTGCGGGTGAACGCCACGATGGCCTTCACCCGTGGGTCGACCGTGGCCATGGTGCAGGCGGCGTGGCTGATGGTGCCGGACGTGTCCTCGGTGGTGCGGTGCTCACTGCGGACGCGGGAGAGGAACGCCCCCGGCTGGCGCTCCGCCGCCCGGATGATGCGGTCCATCATCCGCACGGCGCCCGCCGGGTCGCGCCCGATGGCCGTCTCGGCGCTCAGCATGAGGGCATCGCTCCCGTCCCAGACGGCGTTGGCGACGTTGCTGGCCTCGGCCCGGGTGGGCCGCGCGTGTTCGACCATCGATTCGAGCATCTGGGTGGCGGTGATGACCGGCACCAGCCGCCGGTTGGCGGCGACGATGATGTCCTTCTGAACGAGCGGGACCTCTTCGGGCGGCAGCTCGACTCCGAGATCCCCCCGAGCCACCATCACCCCGTCGCTCACCGCGAGGATCTCGTCCAGCCGCTCGACGGCCTGCCGCTTCTCGATCTTGGCGATGACCGGCACGTCTCCACCGCAGCGCCGGATCTCCTCCCGTGCCGCGATCATGTCCTCAGGCTTGCGGACGAAGCTGAGGGCGAAGAAGTCGGCGCCTTCCGCGACGCCGAAGGCGATGTGCTGGCGATCCTGTTCGGTGAGCGAAGGAGCGGAGACCTGCGTGTCGGGCAGGTTGATCCCCTTCTGCGACGCCAGGACGCCGCCGCGAATGACCGTGGCCGTCACGGTCCGGCCGCGCACTTCGTCGACCCGCAGCTCCAGGGCGCCGTCGTCCAGCAGGATCGCTTCGCCCGGACGCACGTCCTCGTGCAGGGGGTAGTCGACAGGGATAACGTTCGGGTCGCCGGCTCCGTCGGAGGAGAAGGCGTACCGCCGCCCCTCTTCGAGGGTGATGGGCTTCTTCAACACGCCCACCCGCGGCTTCGTGCCTCCCAGGTCCACCATGACGGCGCACGGCAGCCCGAGCTTCTCGGACGCCCGGCGGACCGCGCGGAGCCGGGCGCGCTGATCCTCGTCGGCGCCGTGCGACATGTTCAGGCGGGCGCAGTCCATGCCCGCCGCCAGCAGCTCGGTGATGACGGCGTCGGAGGAGCTGGCGGGGCCCAGGGTGCAGATGATCTTCGCCCGGCGGTCCTTCGCTCGGTTCACGGCAGCTTCCATTGTAGGGCCTCTGTCGAGGCCCTGACGTTACCCGAGGAGTTCCTGCGCCAGCGGCCCGATGTCGAGCGGCCCGAGGCCCAGCTCGGCGAGGAGCTCGTCGGCGGTGAAGCGCTGTCCCCAGGACCAGAGCTCGCGCAGCCGCGCGCCCGCCTCGCGCGAGGAGAACCAAGCGGGGCCCCAGCGCTCCTCGAACATGCGCCGCACCTGCGCTTCGAAAATCCACGCGCGCAGATAGCGAGCGGCGTAGTAGGCGTCGTCGACGTCGGACAGGTAGTCCTCCGGGGCGTACCGGACGCCGAGATGCGCCGTGAGAATGTCGGCGTAATGCTTGGCGTAGCCGCGGACGTTGGTGTCGGCGTGCAGCTCCATCTCATAGCCCAGCTTGGCGGCGTACCGGCGCAGCATGTACAGCTTCTGGAACTTCGAGAACGCGAGATACGCCGACGGGTCGAAGACGCCGAGGCGCCGCCGCAGCCACTCCGGGTTGTACACGACGTGCTCCAGCACGAACGCGAACCCCTCCGTGACCGAATTGTCTCCGAGTCCCCGGTGCGTGAACGGCAACGCGGGGTTCGTCGACCCGAAGTGCTCCGCATGCCCCGCCTCGTGGAAGAGCGCGCGGTAGTCGTCGTGCCCGCCGTGGGGGTTGATCACGAGGATGACTTCGTCCGGCACACGGATGGCCGAGCAGAACGCTCGCGGAGACTTGCGCGGCCGGGGCTCGGTGTCGCGCCTGATGTTCGGCTGGTCGGCGGGGTCGATCCCCAGGTCGCGCAGGGTTTCGTCCAGCGCCTCCAGCATGCGCTCGCGCGTGAACCAGGCGTCGAACTCCGGCGAGCGGAAGAGGTACGACACGTCGCTCTTCTCCGCCATGCCCGGCTCGACGCCGATGGAGCGAAGGCGCTGTTCGAGGAGCTCACGATATCGGGCCTCACTGTCCCAGAGGAACCGCTGCGTCATCCGGTTCAACGGCTGCAGGTTCAGGCGGCCCAGCCGGTCGCAGAGCTCGCGATAGCTCTTGAAGCCGAGCTCCCGAGCGCGCGCGTACAGGAGGTCCCACCGCTGTTCGCGCAACGGATTCTGCCCCGCGGTCGCCTGCACACGCAGCTCTTCGAGGCGGTGGCGACGGTCAGGATCGGGTTCGTTCATCACCAGCGGAGGCACCGAACGGTAGGGGATCCGCTGGCCTTCCCACTCGACGGTGTCGGTCGTCTCTCGCTCGGCGATGCGCTCTGTCAGCTCCTTCGCGGCCTGATCGAGGTAGCCCTCGACCACGAACCAGCGCAGCTCTGGAAGACGCGGGTCGTCGTCATCGGCCTCGAGGAGGGCGTCGACGGTCTCGCGAGAGAAGAGAGCGGCGTGACGCGCGTAAATGGGCGCGATCTCGAGGCGATCCTTGAGGCCTGCGTAGTTCAGGTAGTACTCGCGCGAAAGTTCCGAGGCGAAAGCTTCGGCCTCGGCCTCGAGGCGGTCGAGCAGTGTGGCGATATCCGTTCCTGCGGGTGACGTCATCTCGGTATCTCCCGTCGCATCTTCGCAGGACGCGGCGTTGTGGGGAAGCCGCCGCTTGTCGGGGCGACGGTGCGAGCCGTAGCATACGTGCGCATGGCCCCCTCGAATGACTCGTCGCTCCGCATTCGTGAGTTCCTCGCGCTGGTGAGAGACGCTGTACTCGACGCGAGCTCTTCCGGCACGCCAGCGCTCCAGTGGCGCCAACGGTTCAGCTACCTTCAGTTCTATCGGCGGGACCCCCGCGTGCATTACGAGGTGTGGCCGCAGCGCAAGACCGGCCGCATCGAGGTCGGTCTGCACTTCGAGGGGCCGCGGGAGTTCAGCTACGCCTGGGCGGAGGTGATGGCCCGTCACGCTGGCGAGATCATGGCCGCGCTCGGCCCCGAGGTGGAGCTGGAGGAGTGGACGCCGTCCTGGACGCGATTGCACCGCTCGCTCCCGTTCGAGGCGCTCACGCCCGCGCTGGCGCAGGAAGCCGCGGCGCACGTCGTGCGCTTCATGGACGCCCTCGAGCCCATCGTCGAGGGGTCGTGGGCCGATGTGCTGGCGGTGTCCGCGCTCGCGCTCGAAGGCGCCGAGCGGAGGCGCGACGTCTCACCCGGCCGGCGCTTCCGCCGACGGGGCCGCGCGCGGCCGTAGGGCCTCATCGCAAGTCGACGCCGAGGGCCTTCGCCACCGTCTCCATATCTTTGTCGCCGCGACCCGAGAGGCCGAGGAGGACGATAGCGTCGCGGTCGAGGGTCGGCGCGAGTGTTCGCAGGTAGCCGACGGCGTGCGCGGGCTCGAGCGCGGGGATGATGCCTTCCGTCTCGGACAGGAGCTGGAACCCATCGAGGGCTTCGGCGTCGGTGACGGCCACGTATTCGGCGCGTCCCGTCTCCTTCAGATAGCTGTGTTCGGGTCCGACGCCGGGGTAGTCGAGGCCTGCGGAGATGCTGTGGGTCTCGACGATCTGGCCGTGGGCGTCCTGCAGCAGATAGCTCCGCGCGCCGTGGAGGACGCCGGGGCGTCCGGCGACGAGCGTGGCGGCGTGCCGGCCGGTCGGGACGCCTTCGCCAGCGGCCTCGACGCCGATCAGCCGGACGGGATCGTCGAGAAACGGATGGAACAGCCCGATGGCGTTGCTCCCGCCACCCACGCAGGCGATGGCCACGTCGGGCAAGCGGCCGGCCGCTTCCTGGATCTGCTGGCGCGCCTCCCTGCCGATGACGGACTGGAACTCGCGGACCATGAGCGGGTATGGGTGCGGCCCGACAGCGCTGCCGAGCAGGTAGTACGACGTGGCCACGTTGGTCACCCAGTCGCGCATCGCTTCGTTGATGGCGTCCTTGAGGGTGCGGCTACCGGCGTCGACGACGCGAACCTCTGCGCCGAGCAGCTTCATCCGGAAGACGTTGAGCGCCTGCCGCCGTACGTCTTCGGCGCCCATGTAGACGACGGCGTCGAGCCCCAGCATCGCGCAGACGGTCGCGGTCGCCACGCCGTGCTGCCCCGCGCCCGTCTCGGCGATGACGCGCCGTTTGCCCATGCGCCGGGCGAGCAGCCCCTGCGCGAGGGCGTTGTTGATCTTGTGCGCGCCGGTGTGCGCCAGGTCCTCACGCTTGATGTAGACCCGCGGCCCGCCCAGCGCGCGCGTCAGGTTCTCTGCGAAGTACAGCGGGGTGGGCCGCCCGACGTAGTCCCGCAGAAGCGACGAGAGCTCCGCCTGGAACGACGCGTCCCGCTGCGCCTCGTGAAAGGCGTCGGTGAGCTCCTCGAGGGCCGTCATCAACGTCTCGGGAACGAAGCGGCCGCCGAACGGCCCGAAATGGCCGAGAGCGTCCGGTAACGACTGCGCTGCGGTCACGAGGCTCCTTTCGCCGCCCGCACGAAGGCGCGGATTTTCTCGGGGTCTTTCATCCCGTCGGTCTCGACGCCGCTCGACGTGTCGACGCCCCAGGGGCGGACGGCCCGGATAGCGTCGCGGACGTTCTCCGGCGTAAGCCCACCCGCGAGAATGGCGGGAATACGCGCGCACACAGCCGCGGCGGCCTCCCAGTCGCCCTTCACGCCCGCCCCTCGGCTCGAGTCGAGAATCACGGCGATGGCGGTCCTGGGGCGCAGGTCCCCGGCCGCCGCCGCCACGGCGTCGACCGCGCGGATGACCTGCCGGCTCACCAGCAGGCAGTCGTCCCACGACTCCCGCCCGCTGAGCTGCACGAGATCGAGTCCGGCTTCCTCTGCGATGTCGTTGATTTCATCGATGGGCTGGTCTTCGAAGACGCCGACCACCAGCGGCCGCTTCCGCGCGAGGAGGCGCTCGAGCGCGTCGGCGCCGTCCCGGAACCACGCCGCCACGTCGTCCGCGTGGCCGGGATGGACGGGCGGCGGCTCCACCTGCTCGAACGCCGCGAGCGGCGGGCCCAGCGCCCGGGCGATCTCCGCGGCCTCCTCGACGCTGACGAGCCGCCGGCTTCCGGGCGCGAAGACCAGGCCGATGAAGTCGGCGCCGGCCTCCGCTGCGGCCAGCGCGTCGCGCACCCGGGTGCAGCCGCAGATCTTGACGCGCGTCATGGGTTCACACCAGAAACTCGCGCATCTTGTTCCGGACATCGTTCGAGGTGATGAGCGCTTCGCCGACGAGGACGGCGTGCACACCGCAGTCGGCCAGCCGCTCGACGTCGGCCCTCGTGAAGATGCCGCTCTCGCTGACGACGCATTTGTCGTCGGGGATGAGCGGCCGGAGCCGCTCCGTGGTGGCGAGGTCCGTCTCGAATGTGCGAAGGTCGCGATTGTTGATGCCGATGAGCTCGGCGCCGGCGTCCAACGCGCGTTTCACCTCTTGCTCGTCGTGGACCTCGACGAGCGCGTCCATGTCGAGGCTGCGCGCCAGCGTCAGGAGCTCGCGAAGCCGGGCGTCGTCGAGGATGGCGACGATGAGCAAGACGGCGTCGGCGCCGTAGGCCCGGGACTCCCAGATCTGGTACGGGTCGAACAAGAAGTCCTTTCGCAGAATCGAAGGCCGCCCTCCCGGATAGTAGCCCTTCAGGCTCCAGCGGATGTCCGACAGGAACTGAATCGACCCCTGGAAGTGCTTCTGCTCGGTCACGACCGAGATGCCCGCCGCGCCTCCGATGGTGTACGTGCGCGCCAGAGCGAGATGTTCGAGCCGAGCGACCAGCCGTCCCTTGGACGGGGAGGCCTTTTTCACCTCGGCGATGAGCTGCACGCGCTTGCCGCCAGAGATCGGCCCGCGCGGACCCTCGAGAATGGCGCGCATGAGGCTCCATTGGGGGTCGAGCTCCGGGATGCGGCGCTCGAGGACCTCGATGGGCTCCTTTTCCTTACGTTCGGCGACCTCCCGCCGCTTGTCGGCGACGATGCGTTCGAGGATGGAAGGCGTGGCATCAGGCAAGGCGGTTGGTCACCTCCACAAAGCGCTCCAGCTTCTCCAGCGCCGCCCCGCTGTCGATGGCGTGAGCGGCGATGCGCACGCCATCCCGGATGGACGGCGCGAGGTCGAAGGCGACGAGGGCGGCGGCGGCGTTCACCAGAACGAAGTCGCGCAGCGGGCCCGGCTCGCCCCCGAGAACGCCGCGCAGGCGGGCGGCGTTCTCCTCCGGGGTGCCGCCTCGCAGATCTTCCAGCCTGTGGGTGCCGACTCCGGCTTCGGACGGCAGCAGCGTCTCGCGGAAGATGCGCCCGTCCCGGAGCTCATAGATGGTGGTAGGCGCACTGACGCTGATCTCGTCGATACCGTCCTGGCCGTGAACTACGAGCGCGTGCGTCGATCCCAGCCGCTGGAGCGCGTGCGCCAGCTTCTCACCGACCACCGGGTCCGCCACACCGAGCACCTGGCGGTCGGCGCCCGCCGGGTTGCAGAGGGGGCCCAGGATGTTGAACACGGTGCGGACGCCCAGTTCGCGTCTCGGACCGGCGGCGTGCTTCATCGCCGGGTGAAACGCCTGCGCGAACATGAACGCCACCCCAACCTCTTCGAGGCACTGGCGCACCTGTTCGGGGCCCAGGTCGATCCTGGCTCCGAGGGCTTCGAGGACGTCGGCGCTTCCGCAGCGCGACGTCATCGCGCGGTTGCCATGCTTCGCGACGCGAGCTCCGGCGCCCGCCGCGACGAAGGCGGCCGCCGTGCTGACGTTGAACGTCCCCCGCTCGTCGCCGCCGGTGCCACAGGTGTCCAGCAGGGCCCCGTCGATATCGACGCGCCGGGCGTGCTCGCGCATGACGCGCGCCATCCCGGTGATCTCGTCCACCGTCTCACCCTTGATCCGCAGGCCCATGAGGAAGGCGCCGATCTGCGCGGGCGTCGCCTCGCCAGACATGATGCCGACCATGGCCCCGGCCGCCTCGTCTTCGCTGAGCGAGGCGCCCGTCACGAGCTTCGCGATGGCTTCGCGAATCATCTCCCCTCTCCCCGGACACACGCGCCGGTCTCGATGCTGCGCTTGGGGACCGACGCTCCGCAAGGCTCCTTCGGCATCGTCACGCCTGTACCTTCATCTTCAAGAAGTTCCGCAGGATGTCGTGGCCATGCGGCGTAAGAATCGACTCCGGATGAAACTGGACGCCTTCGACCGGCAGCTCCTTGTGGCGCACGCCCATGATGACGCCGCTCTCGCTCCAGGCGGTGACTTCGAGACAGTCGGGCACCGAATCGGGCCGGATCGCCAGGGAGTGATAGCGGGTCGCCTCGATAGGATTAGGCAGGCCGGCGAAGACTCCTTTGCCGTCGTGCGTCACCTTCGACACCTTCCCGTGAACGATCTCGCCGGCGCCCTCGACGACGCCGCCGAAGACGGCGCCGATGCACTGGTGGCCGAGGCACACGCCCAGGATGGGAATCCGGCCCGCAAAGCGGCGGATCACGTCCATCGAGACGCCGCTGTCACGCGGTGTGCCGGGGCCCGGCGAAATTACGATGTGGCTCGGCGCCCGCTGCTCGACATCCTCGACGCCGATCTCGTCGTTGCGCACGACCTCGACGTCCGCCCCGAGCTCGCCGAGGTACTGATACAGGTTGTACGTGAAGCTATCGTAGTTGTCGATGAGCAGGACGGTCATGCCTCGGGCCTCCGCGCGACGAAAATGACGCTGACCGGCAGGTACTGCGCGCGCGCGATCTCGGCGGGCTCGAGCCATCGCTCGAGCGCCTCGTGGTCCTGCGGCTGCGGCTCCAGCAGCCGCTCGACGACGAATCCCGCCCGGCGGAGGGCGTCGAGTTCGTCACTCAGCGGGCGGTAGTTCGCGTGCATGCGCGCCTTCACGCCGGGGAACTCCCAGTCCCACTCCGCGTAGGGGGTCCAGTACGGACGGACGAACTGCTGCGAGCGGTCGTCGAAGCAGCGGAAGACGGGGTGATCCACGCTGAAGACGAACCGCCCTCCCGGCTTCAGGACGCGGAACACCTCGCGGTAGCAGGCGTCGATGTCGTCGACATACTGGAGAGCGAACACCGAGTGCGCGGCGTCGAACTGTTCGGCGTCGAACATCGATAGGTCCGTGGCGTCACCCTGATAGAACTCGGCGTCGACGCCTTCCCGCTCCGCAAGGCGGCGCGCGAACTTCACCTGTTCGTCCGACAGGTCGACGCCGACGCAGCGCGCGCCCTGCCTGGCGAGCAGGATCGAGTGTTGGCCGCCGCCACACCCGATCTCCAGCAGCCGCTTGCCCTTCACGTCACCCAGAAGGCGCAGGTCGTCTTCGTACGGTCCGCCGATGCCCCAGGCGACGCGCCGGAAGTCTTCGGCGTGGCGCTCCTGATAGTGGCGGGCGATGGTGTTCCAGGCGGCGCGGTTGTCCGGACGCGTCACCGGCGCCGCCGTCGCCACCGCGGCGACGAGCTCTGGCGACGGCACATGCGCTTCGCCCCGGAGTTCGCGCACTAACCACTCCCGCAGCGCCGACGGCATCACGATCTGCTCGATCTCCTCGGCGTTGAGGAACCGGGCGTCTTCGTAGTCTCCGCCCGCGCGAAACCGCAGCTTCCCCTCGTACGACAGGACATCGAACACGCTGGCCACGTACCGGACGCCCCCGTACTCGATGTACAGGGTGTCGACGAACTCCTCGCGCGCGATCTCGACGCCGAGCTCGTCGCCCACGTGCCGGCGGAGGGCTTCCTCGACCGTTTGCTCGGCGGGCACGGCCGTCGCTGGAAGAAACCATCGACCGAGAGCCGGCCGCGCGAACGGCGACCGCCGCACAACGAGCGCTCGCCCGTCCTTTCGGAACAGCGCGGCGGCGACGATGACCTGCGTCGTCATGGCCCCTCTTCTCTCGGCGTTCCGCTTGCCGAGGCTCCTCCCCGGTCAGTATCCCAGCGAACCGCGCGCGACCCCCGCGGTCTCTGCCGTCAGCTCTTCCGCGAGGTCGATGGCGCGGAGCATCGCGCGAGCCTTGTTTTCGGTCTCCATGAACTCGAGCTCGGGCACGCTGTCGTACACGACGCCGGCCGCGGCCTGCACGTGCGCCACGCCGTCCTTGACGACGATGGTGCGGATGGTGAGCGCGGTGTCCACATTCCCCGACATGTCGATGTACCCGACGCATCCCCCGTAGGGACCGCGCTTCTCGGGCTCGAGCTCTGCGATGATCTCCATCGTCCGGATCTTGGGCGCGCCCGTCACCGTCCCGTGGGGGAAGTAGGCCCGGAGCGCGTCGTAAGGGGTGACGTCGGGCCGAAGCCGCCCCACCACGTGGGAGATGAGATGCATGACCTGCGAGTACTTCTCCACTTGCATGAGCTGCGTGACCTTCACCGTGCCCGGCAGGCATACGCGCCCCAGGTCGTTGCGCGCCAGGTCCACCAGCATGATGTGCTCGGCCCGCTCCTTGATGTCGGTCGTGAGCTGCTCCTCCATGGCCCGCTCGTCGTCAGGGTCCCGGCCGCGACGCCGCGTGCCGGCGATCGGGTGCGTCTCGATGACCCCGTCCTCGATGCGGATGAGCATCTCCGGCGACGCGCCGACGAGGCAGGCGTCGCCGAGCTGGAGGAAGTACATGTACGGCGAGGGATTCACGGCCCGCAACGCCCGGTAGATGTCGAATGGGTGCGCGGATGTGGGCCGTGAGAAGCGCTGCGACACCTGAATCTGGTAGGTGTCACCAGCCACGATGTACTCCTTCGCCTTCACCACCTTCTCGATGTACTCCTCGCGGGTCATGTTCGACCGGACCCTCCGGTCCGCCGGGGCGACGGGGACGGACGCGTCCGCCGGGCGCGCGTACGCCGGCAGAGGGCCCGCCAGCCGCTCGACCAGCTCATCGATGCGCCAGATCGCCTGACGGTAGGCCGAGTCGACGTCTCCGTCGAGCCGCGCGTGTGTTACGACCTTGATGTTCCGCTGGAGGTGGTCGAACACGAGGAGCGTGTCGGTGAACAGAAACACCGACTCCGGCATCCCGTAAGCGTCGCGCTCCGGCGCGGGCAGACGCTCGTAGTAGCGCGCCACTTCGTACGCCAGATAGCCGACGGCGCCGCCGTGGAACCGCGGCAGGCCGGGAACCGCCGCCGGCCGAAACCGCCGGAGCTCGTCCTCCACGTGCAGAAGGGGATCGCCCGTCGCCTCATATGCTCCCGGCGGCCCCGTCCGGAGGACACGATACGGTTCGGTCCCGATAAAGCTGTACCGGGCCAGGCGCTCGCCTCCCTCGACCGACTCGAGCAGGAACGAGTACGGGCCGCGCGCGACCTTGAGGAACGCCGACACCGGCGTCTCGAGGTCGGCCATCACCTCGCGGTAGACCGGGACGACGTTGCCCGCGCCCTGACGGGCGAGCGCTCGCGCCTGCTCGAGGGTGGGCGTGTACATGGCTACTCCGCGTGGATACCGGAGTTTCGGAAGTACGTGAGGCCCATGGCCTCCCGCGCCTCCGCGAGCGTCTTCAGGCACTCCTGACGCGCGCGTTCGGATCCGGCCCGAATGATTTCGTCGACGAGGCCAGGTTTGGCGGCGGCTTCGGCCCGTCGCTGGCGGATGGGGTCGAGAAAACGGTTGATGGCAGCGGCCAGCCGCCGCTTGACCTCCACGTCACCCACCTGCCCGCGGCGGTACCGCCGCTTCAGCTCCTCCACTTCCTCGCGGTCGTCGTTGAACGCGTCGTGGTAAATGAACACGGGGTTCCCCTTCACGTGGCCAGGGTCCGTCGCGTGGATGCGGGTGGGGTCCGTGTACATCCGCATGACCTTGCGCTCGACGGTCTCGGCGTCGTCCGAAAGGAAAATCACGTTCCCCAGCGACTTGCTCATCTTGGCCTGGCCGTCGATCCCGACGAGCATCGGGCCGATCGGCGCATCAGGCTCCGGGAAGATCGGCCGGTAGAGCTGGTTGAACCGGCGGGCGATCTCCCGCGTCAGCTCGATGTGCGACGCCTGGTCCCGCGACACCGGGACCACATCTCCCTTCACCATGAGGATGTCGGCCGCCTGAAGAACCGGATACGAGAGCAGGGCCATGGTCGCCGTCTCGAGCTTCAGGTCGCGGACGACCTCCTTCAGGGTCGGAATGCGCTGGGCCCGCGGGACGCTGACCAGCGGCATGAAGAGCCAGAAGAGCTCGAGCACCTCCGGCACCAACGACTGGAGGTAGATGGTCGTCTTCTGCGGGTCGATGCCCACGCTCAGATAGTCCAGCACGATCTCCCGGATGTTGTGTCCGATCTCCTCCAGGCCGGTGGTGCGGGTGGTCAGCACATGGAGGTCGGCGATCAACACGAACGACTCGAGCTGGTCCTGCAGCTCGACCCGTGTCTTCAGGGTGCCGACGTAGTGCCCCAGGTGCAGCGGGCCCGTCGGGCGGTCCCCGGTGAGCATGCGGGTCCAGCGGCGCCCTCCGGGCTGCGCCGCGGCGACCGAAGGTGAACCCGTCGTTGTCGTCACATCCATCCTCCCTGAGACGGCAGCCCTCTCACGAGCGCCCTGCCGGAACGGCGAGGCGCCATCGATGCGCTTCCGTCCATTCCCATCGTCTCGACCCGGGCGGCCGCGGTCGCGCGCCGCGCCGACGCGGCCGCAGCGCTATCTCGTGCAAGAGCGCGGTCCACCCGCGCCTACACCACGGGCACGGCCTTCATCGCCTCCCGCACCTTCTCTTCCGGGTACTCGTAATCTTCGAGCTTGCCGGAGAGATACTGGTCGTACGCGGCGAGGTCGAAGTGGCCGTGACCGCTCAGGTTGAACAGGATGACCCGCCGGTCACCCGCTTCCTTCGCCGCCAGCGCCTCGTCGATGGCGGCGCGCACCGCGTGGGCCGACTCCGGCGCCGGGATGATGCCCTCGCATCGCGCGAACCGCACGGCGGCCTCGAACACGGGGTTCTGGTGATACGCCTTCGCTTCGATGAACCCCTGGTCGTACAGCTCGCAGATCAGCGGGGCCATGCCGTGGTACCGCAGGCCCCCGGCGTGGATGCCCGCCGGCACGAACGTGTGGCCCAGCGTGTGCATCTTCACGAGCGGCGTCATCGCGGCGGTGTCGCCGAAGTCGTACCGGTACTCCCCCTTTGTGAGCGAGGGGCACGCCGCGGGCTCGACCGCGACGAACCGCGTCTTCGTCTTGCCAGCGAGACGGTCGCGCATGAACGGGAACGCGATGCCCGCGTAATTCGAGCCCCCGCCGACGCATCCGATGACGACGTCGGGGTACTCCCCCGCGAGCTCCATCTGCTGGAGCGCCTCCTCGCCGATGACGGTCTGGTGCATGAGGACGTGGTTGAGGACGCTGCCGAGCGAGTACTTCGTGTCGTCGCGCGTCGCGGCGTCCTCGACCGCCTCGCTGATGGCGATGCCCAGCGAGCCCGGCGAGTCCGGATCCTCTCCCAGAATCGCGCGGCCGGCGTTGGTGTCGGGGCTCGGGCTGGGCACCACGTGCGCGCCCCACACCTCCATCATGCTCCGGCGGTAGGGCTTCTGGTGGTAGCTGACCTTGACCATGTAGACCTTGAGCTCGATGCCGAAGAAGTTACAGGCCATGGCCAGCGCGCTGCCCCACTGCCCTGCGCCGGTCTCGGTGGTGATGCGCTTCACGCCTTCCTGCTTGTTGTAGTACGCCTGGGCGACCGCCGTGTTCGGCTTGTGGGAGCCAGCGGGGCTCACCCCCTCGTACTTGTAGTAGATGTGCGCGGGCGTACCCAGCTCCTTCTCGAGGCGGACGGCGCGGAAGAGCGGCGTCGGCCTCCAGAGCCGATAGACGTCGCGGACCTCTTCCGGGATAGGCACGAAGCGGTCCGTGCTGACCTCCTGAGCGATGAGCGCCATCGGAAAGAGCGGCGCGAGGTCGTCGGGCCCCACCGGCTGCTTGGTGCCCGGGTGGAGCACTGGCGCCGGCGGCCGCGGCAGGTCAGGGATGATGTTGTACCAGCGCTCCGGAATCTTCGACTCCGGAAGTAGGAACTTTGTCTCGCCCATGGATCGCTCCTCCTCCTCTGCGCCGGCCTCGCCGGACCGGACGGTGTCTGATCGAAACGACCCTCGCCCCACAGGGGCGAGGGTCGAAAACGCTCGCGGTGCCACCCTGGTTCGTCCGCCGAAGCGGACAACCTCGTTCCAGGCACGGCCCCTCAGGTCGAGGGACGATGCCCTGGGCTCTGATAACGGCGCCCCTTCCGGCGACCCCTACTCCGTCGTCACGAGGCGACGTTTCGGGGCGCGGCTCCCGGGTCCATTCCGTCCGCTGCGCCCGGCGCCGGCTTGCACCTCACCCGGCTCTCTGGAGCCTCGCTGGCGGCGTACTCGTCCCGTTCTCAGCCGTTCCGCATGTTCGATTGTGGCGGAAGTCTAGCGACGCCGCGAGAACGTGTCAAGCAAGACATGCAGCGCTGGAACGCCATGTCCGGATTCCGGACAGGACAAAGCGCCCTACCGCTCCGAGCCGAGATGTGCCACCGTGGGCACGATGGATTCGCACGCGGCGATCCGGCTCGCGTTGCGGCGTTTCGCCGACCCGCAGTGCCGTCGCTGCCGGGGCGCAGGCGCCACTGGCGACGACCCCGTCGCCACCGTCTGCGCCTGCGTCCGAGAGCGCGTCCCCCGCGACGAAGGCGACGACGTCCCTCACCCCTGGGGTCCCATCGTGCGCTACGCCCAGCGCGTCCATGCCGCCGACCTCCTGCATCTCGTACCGGACGCGTGGACATGAGCGCGTAGCCTAACGCCAATCGGCCGGCCACGACTGCGTCCCATGGGCCTGCCGAAAGGCCGAGGCATCGGGACCGAAGGCATCGAGCATGTACCCCTCGTACCTCGACCTCGCGGAGAGCGAGTGGCAGCGGCGGATCGAAGCGGCGTGGGAGCTCATGCGCCCGCCGTGCCGGGTGTGCCCACGGCGGTGTAACGTCGACCGGACGGACCGAGCGTCGCGGCGCGTCGGCTTCTGTCGGGCGAAGGACCGCGCGCTCGTCCACTCGTACGCGCCTCACTTCGGCGAAGAGGACTGCCTGCGCGGCTGGCGCGGCTCCGGCACGATCTTCTTCTCCTCCTGCAATCTGGCCTGCGTGTACTGCCAGAACTGGGAGATCTCCCAGCTCCGCGTCGGCCGCGAGGTGGAGGACGACGAGCTCGCGGCCATGATGCTCGATCTGCAGGCGATGGGCTGCCACAACGTGAACCTGGTCACGCCGTCGCCGTACGTGCCCCAGATCATCCGGGCGGCTCATCTGGCGGCCCGGCGAGGTCTGCGGATTCCCTTCGTGTACAACACCAGCTCCTACGACTCGCTCGAAAGCCTGCGGCTGCTCGAGGGCGTCGTCGACATCTACATGCCCGACGCAAAGTACAGCGACGACCGCATCGCCGGCCGCCTCTCGCTGGCGCGGGACTACTGGAACGTGATGCGCGCGGCGATTCGAGAAATGCACCGCCAGGTCGGCGTCCTCGAAATCGGACCCGATGGCCTCGCGGTGCGCGGCGTGCTGGTGCGGCACCTGGTCCTGCCGGGCGGGCTGGCGGGCACGCGCGAGGTGTGCCGCTTCCTCGCGCGCGAGATTTCGCCCGACACCTACGTCAACATCATGGGTCAGTACTGGCCGGCGTGGCGCGCCGCCGACTTCCCGCCCCTGGACCGGCGCGTGACGGAGGAAGAGGTGGAAGAAGCCTACCGCATCGCCCGGGAAGAAGGACTCCATCGGTTCGATATAGAGTATTGCACTACAGAGTAGAAAGTTCCTCCTAGAAATTCCTGGCCAGGGGAGTTACACGAGAGCTAGGCGACTTCCGGGCCGTCCCTCTTCGCCCACACTTCACTGTTTGAAGATAGAAGATATCTAAATTGGTGTGTCAGCCTCAATAACCTGTGGGCCCTAAGCTCGAAACGGTCTCCTAGATACCTTCGGAACGAAGTCGTCGCCGGAACACGTCGCCTTGTGGCGCTATGAAAGAAATCGATATATGTAAAAGGGGTGAGAACTTATGGATTCTCCTGGTGTCTCGCAAACTCAGGAAAAGCTAATCGAACTCACTAAGCATCGCCTCGCCGAGCTGGCGCAGGAACTGCAGGGTTTCGAAGAGAGGAGGCATAACCTCGAGAAAGAAATCGAACGCCTCCGCCGAGAGATGACTTATCTTGAGGGATTCTTGAGAATCCATGAAGGTCCGTCCGGAGAGGCCTCCGAGCCGACAATAGAGCTGCAACAGTATCCCTCCCTAGCAGACATGGTCGTTGACCTACTGAGGGAAGCGGGCGAGCCCCTCCACTATCGAGAAATCGAGAAACGCCTCAGGGCGAAGGGTCTATACAAAGCCGGAGGGCGGGATCCTGCCAATACGCTCCTAGCCCACTACTTCAACGACCCTCGGCTGTTCCGCCCCAGGCGCGGAACGTACGCATTGAGGGAATGGCAGCCCGACGCCCTCAGCGTCGGCACGCGCCGCCGTCGGGGTCGTCTTGGAAAACGGAGGGCATAGACCCAAATGACTGCGCCGATGAAAGAAACCATCGGGCGAGAAGCGGTCCTCCAAATGGCCAACCAGTACAAGAGCGTCGCCGACGCCCTCATGGAGCTCATCGACAATCCCTTTGATTACCGCCGTGGGCGCGCGTTGACCGTTGAGGTCAGAATAGACAAGAAGAGGGATGAAATTATTGTGCTGGATTACGGCGGGGAGGGCATGGACGACAGCGGTCTTGCTGATTGGATAAGTTGGGGAACCGGCCGTCAGCATGAGGCCACAGATATCGGGCAATACCATGTTGGTGGCAAGCTTGCGGCCATCTACCTCGCCAATTCGATCGAGATCATCTGTCGGCGTTCGGGCGACTCAACGATCTGGCGTTTCTGTGATCCCGAATGGGGTACACGTACCACTCTGCTTACAGCAATGCCCACGCGGGCGAATCCCAGTGAACTCCCAACGGATGTGTTGAGACTGCCTTCCGCCTGTGGGTTCACCATGGTCCGTCTCAGCAGGCTGAAGCCTCATCGCTATGAACTCGCAGTCCTGACAGGCAGGCTGGCGAATACGTACAGGAAGCTCCTTGCAGAAGAGGCCTGCCGCATCTTTGTGAACGGCGAGGCCGTCTCGCCCTTGGTCATTCCGATTTCAAGCGTTTACAAGCCGATCGAAATTCCGCCACAGAAGCTCGCCCTCGGTGTGAAGGTCAGGGGCAGAATTTGGGTGACTGATCGTGATCGTTTCAAAGTCGGCCGAGGTGTGAACCCCAAAGCGGGAGTCCGGACAGTGTTCAACGGCCGGCTCATTACAGATGGTGAGGAATTTGGACACTACCTAGCGGGCAGGGGGACCCTTCAACGAATTTTCGGCGAGATAGAGATTAGTGGCTTGCGACCGAACACCACAAAGGACGGGTGGGACACTTCTTCTCCAGGGTGGCAGGCGATTCACGACTTCATGCACGAGCAAATGCAGCCAGTCGTGGCCTTCCTGAATCAGCTGGCGGAATCGAAGGCCGTCTCGCGAGATCAGCGCAAGCGAGCGAATAGAATTGCCCGGGAGGTTGCGAGAATTCTTGAGGACTTGTTATCAGGGCGGGGACAAGGGGATTCGAGCGACCAAGCCTCGCCCATGGGGAGAAAGCCACCGACCCCGTCCGGTGACGAACCGAAGCCCGGCCTTGGTGGGACACATGCTCCACCTCAGCCCAAAACTGAGGCACCGGAAGGAGCGGTTGGCAAGCTCCCGAGGTTGTCTCCGAGCCGCGTACCAACGATTGAATTCGACAGCTTGGGTCAGCCAGACCGCTATCAACTTAGGCAGCGCCCCTACGCTCTGGTCATAAATGTCGATTACCCTCTGTATCAGACGATCGGAGAGACGGACGCTTATCTTGCCGAAACCATAGCCATGGCCTTGCTGGAAGAGGAGTGGGGCAGCCGCCCCGCGACTGATCTCCTGAATGAGCTAAATCGTGCAATTTGGCAATGGCAAGAGAATAGAGAGGAGTAAGCTGGAGCCGGGCCGCTGATTCTGTTAGTCACCACCAGCGGCACGGCGAAAGGCCTCGCCCGAAGCCGAGAGGCGTCCCTCCAGCATGGCCCGCACCGCCGCGGCGTTGGACAGCCGCGCGAGCTCGACCGACGACTCCCCTGCGGAGGAGGCGTGGTCGACGTAGGCGAACAGGAACTTGCTCCAGAAGAACGACACGTACTCGATGCCGGCGGCGCTCGCCAGCGCGCGCATGGTCTCGATATGCAGTGCATCCAACGGAGCCCAGAATGAGAACGGGTCCCGCGCCGACACCTCTGAGAAGGACAGACCGCGGCGCAGCTCTTCGACGGAAGCCTTGTATAGCCACGTCTCCCCCACAATGGCGCGCTTCCCGCGGGCCCGCGCTTCCCCGGCCCACTTCACCGCGCGCTCCAGGTAGTCGACGACCCCGTTGGACAGCGGATAGATGTGGATATTCACGAAATCGAGGTCCGTCTCCGAAATGACGCGGCGGATCAGGTCAGGCGCCTCCCAGGAGCCCGAGCCCGCGCCGATGAGCACGCCGGGAGGAGGGTCGATGCGCCTGCGCGCTTGCGCGAGCATGGCGACGTAGTCATCGGTGCGGATGTCGAGCCCGGTGAGCATCCGCTCGGTATCCTGCTCCTCCGCAAGGGTCAGGTAATCCGGCTCGAGCGCGTGCGCGGCCACAGCCGCCTGCCGGAGGCGCTCGTCGAGGTATTCCGCCGGCGTGAGGCCGGAGTAGTCGACGCGGAGGGACGAGAACTCCGTCCCTGCGAACGCCGGGCCCATCTCGACGCTGACGACGAGCCCTCGCCGCCGGCACTCGGCCACGACGTCCCGATAGAACTGGATGTACTCCTCCCGCCGCGGCTCTCGCTCACCGAACAGGGGATACACGATGGAGAGGTTGACGCCGCTTGCCCCGAGCGCGACGGCAGCGTCGAGGTACACGCGTACGCCCTCGAGGGCGCCGGGCTGGAGCAGATCAGCGCCGCGATTTCCGTTCGCGGGCAGGAGCTCGACAGCCAGCAGGGGCGCGTCCGTTTGCGGTAGAGCCTCGAACCGCTCGTGAGCCCTCGTCAGAAGGCGCTCGAGCTCGTCGTATAGCGTGCGATACCCCTCGGGAACAGGCGCCGGCGTGGCCGTGGGCCCGACGGCGGAACCAACCGTGGGAGGAGACGTAGGAGTCGCGTCGATGCGCGCTCTTCTGTCCCCGCCGCAGGCAGCCTGTGACGCCAGCGCGACGGCGACCAGAAGCAGGAAGATGCGGGCACGCATGCGCCGATGGTATGACGACGCCCCCGTCACGACAAGGCGACGGTGCGGTGTGGCGGCGACGCTCGCAGCGGCGTAGAATCGGCTTCGACCCCGCATCGTGACCCGAGGAGACCGACGATGACCCCGTGGATGCAGGACGCCTCTTCCCTCGCTGACGCCGTCCGGCGGGGCGAGGTCCGCGCGGCGGATGTTCTCGAAGCCTCGCTCGAGGCCATCGCCCGTTCCCGGCTGAACGCCATCGCCTACCTCGACGCCGAGGGCGCCCGCCGGCGCGCCGAGGAGATCGACCGCGAGGTGCGGTCAGGCAAGGACCCCGGCCCCTTCGCGGGCGTGCCGATGCTGGTCAAGGACCTGGAGGACGTGGCGGGCATGCCGACCACCGACGGGTCCATCGTGTTCAAGGATCGCATCGCCGCGGTCGACTGCACCCATGTCGCGCGCCTCCGAGCGGCGGGAGCGGTCATCGTCGGGAAGTCCACCGTCCCCGAGTTCGGCCTGGTGGCATACACACGGACGAAGCTGTTCGGCACGACGCGGAATCCGTGGAACCTCGAGCGCACTCCCGCCGGGTCGTCGGGCGGCTCGGCCGCGGCTGTGGCAGGAGGGCTGGTTCCCATCGCCACGGCGACGGACGGCGGCGGCTCCACGCGCATCCCGGCGGCGTACTGCGGCCTGGTGGGGCTCAAGGGCACCTTCGGCCGCATTCCGCGCGGTCCGCGCGCCGCCTACGGCCAGCTCACGACCGTCAAGGGGTGCGTCTCGCGGAGCGTACGCGACACCGCGCGCTGGCTGGACGTGACATGCGGATACGACCCGCGCGACCCCTTCAGCCTGCCGCGCGTCGAAGGCTGGGAAGCGAACCTCGGCCGCCGTTCTCTGCGAGGCCTGAGAGCCGCCGTCGCGCCCAATCTCGGCAACGCCGTCGTCCACCCCGAGGTCGAGCGCATCGTCACGGAGGCCGCCGACGCGCTCATCGAGGCCGCAGGGCTGGAGCGAGTGGACCTCGAAGTCCGGGTGCCGGAGAACGGCATTGCGTGGGCGCGAGCGGGTCTGCCGGCGCTCGTGGCGGAGCTGAAGGGCTATTGGCCCGACTGTAAGGACGACCTGACGCCGGAAATCCGGCTCGCGATGGAGTTCGCCCCCTCGTACCGCGCCTGGCACGCCGCGGAGGTCGAGGAGTTCCGCATCGAGATGAACGAAGCGATGGCGGACCTCTTCGAGCGGATCGACCTGCTGTTCTGCGCCACGAGCCCGATGGAGCCGTTCGCGGCGGAGGGCCCTATGCCGGACCACGTCGGGGAAGTCAAAGTCAGCCCCTACAACGCCGGCGCGCTCACGATCCCGGGAAGCATTTCTGGCTATCCCGCCATCTCGATTCCTGCGGGCCTCACGAGATCGAGGCTGCCGGTGGGGCTCCAGGTGTACGCCCGACGGCACGAGGACGCCCTGTTGCTGGACCTCGCGCTGGTGATGGAGCGCGTCCGTCCGTGGCCTCTGGTCGCGCCGGGCGCTCCCGTGTGAGGAAGGAATGCATCGATGAAACGCCTGCCGGAACGGGGGTCGTCGCTCGATGAGGTGATGACGGCGCTGCGCGCGCTCGAAGCG
Organism: Dehalococcoidia bacterium; assembly: GCA_035574215.1. Taxonomy (GTDB): domain Bacteria; phylum Chloroflexota; class Dehalococcoidia; order DSTF01; family JACRBR01; genus DATLZC01. Next base: position 21,818 of record DATLZC010000039.1, read on the forward strand.
CACGATGCCGATTACCACAACGCGCGCACATGGAGCCTCATCTACAACGCCGGCCCCGACGTGGACGAGGTGCTCCAGACGGCCGCCTCGCATGTCCTGCTCGAAAACGCCCTCAACCCCTTCGTCTTCCCGAGCCTGCGCGAGATGCAGCGCGACGTCGTCGCCATCGTGAACGACCTGCTCCACGGCGACGACGACACGGGCGGAACGATGACTTCGGGCGGCACCGAATCGATCTTCATGGCCGTGAAGACGGCCCGCGACCGGATGCGCGCCGAACGGGGCATACGCCATGGCCGCATCGTCATCCCGAAGACGGCCCATCCCGCGTTCGTAAAGGCCGCCCACTACCTCGACCTCGAATGGGTCCAGATGCCCCTGCGTGAAGACCTCCGTACGCACGCCGAAGACCTCGAGCCGCTCCTCACGGAGGACACGGTGCTGGCCGTCGGCTCGGCCCCGGCCTACCCTTTCGGCATGATCGACCCCATTCCCGAGATGGCCGCGCTGGCGGCCGAGCGGGGCATCCCCTTTCACGTCGACGCCTGCCTCGGCGGGCTCCTGCTGCCGTTCCTCGAACGGCTCGGCTACCAGATTCCGCCGTGGGACTTCCGGGTCGAGGGCGTGACCTCGATCTCGGCCGACGTGCACAAGTACGGCTACGCCATCAAAGGGGCGTCGGTAGTTCTGCATCGCCCCAAGTCGAACCTTCGGTATCAGGTGTTCCAGTTCGCCGACTGGCCCGGCGGTCTCTACGGCACGCAGGCGTTTCTCGGCACGAAGCCCGCGGCGCCCATCGCGGCGGCGTGGGCAGTGCTGCACTACCTCGGCGAGGAGGGGTACCTCAGGCTCGCGCAGGAGGCCATGGAGGCGACGGAGCGGCTCATCGCCGGCATCCGGGCGACGCCAGGCCTGCACGTCTGGGGCGAGCCCGAAATGACGGTGCTCGCCGTCGGTTCCCGCGAACGGGACATCTTCGCCATCGGGGACGCCCTGAACGCCAAAGGATGGCATTTCGACCGTCAGGAGAACCCGCCGGCGATTCACCTCATGGTCAGCCCGCGACACGCCCTCGTGATCGATGAATTCCTCACGGACCTTCGCGAGGCCGTCGCCACAGCCGCCGGCTCCAGCACGACCGTGGCGTCTTACGGAGACGACGTGCGCGCGGAAGCTGGCGGGACTTAGGCCAAGAAAACGAGAACGCCGGCCGTGGAGGCCGGCGATGGCGTACGCGACTGGAGCCAGCGGGGGGATTCGAACCCTCGACCCGCGGTTTACGAAACCGCTGCTCTGCCACTGAGCTACGCTGGCTCGGGCCCGCGCGGCCGGACAAATCAGGACGGCGCTTCGCAGCGCCGTCACCCCGCGCAACCGC
>DATLZC010000040.1:0-9284 GCA_035574215.1 Dehalococcoidia bacterium
CGGTCGTTGAGGGACTGTTCGCGCCGTTCCAGCGCTTCGAGCTTGCGGTCTAGGTTCTCTTCCCTCTGCGCAATACGCTGTTCGAGCCGCAGGACCTCGTCCCGCCGCTGCTTGAGTTCGTTCTCGGCCTGAGCCTTGAGACGAATCGCTTCTTCTTTTGCTTCGAGAAGCGTCTCCCTCTGCGCGCGCTGCGCCTCGGCGATGATCCGCTCCGCTTCGGCGCGGGCCGCCGCGACGACGTCACGGCTGCCCCTGAGACGTAGTGCGTACCCGAGAAGAGCACCTGCCGCCAGCCCCAGGACGCCGAACACGACGCCTAGGAGAATGGCCACAGGACGTACACCTCACTTTCTCGTATCCATCGCCGCGCCCCGGGGATGCGGCCCTGCACGCCCCCGGGGAACGAAATGATTCACTCACCTGAACCTGATTCATCATACGAAGGCCCTCCCGAGGGCGTCAAGAAGGGAAAGCCCTAACTGCTAAGACTGCTGATCGAATAGTGGCCGGTCAGCGGACGCGCGCCCGCTCCCCCTTCTCGTACGTGCGCGCGTCTTCGAGGAACCGCTGGATGCCCACGTCCGTGAGCGGATGGCTCACCATCGCCTTGAGCACCGCGAACGGCAGCGTCGCCACCGGCGCGCCCGCCAGCGCCGCCTCGACCACGTGACGCGGGTGGCGGATGCTCGCCGCCAGAACCTGCGCTGGGAGGTGGTACCGGTCGAAGATCTGCACCGCCTCCCGGACGACCGTCATCCCGTCCTGCCCGGCGTCGTCGATCCGGCCGATGAACGGGCTCACGTACGTCGCGCCCGCCAGCGCCGCCAGCAGCGCCTGGTTCGCCGAAAAGACGAGTGTGCAGTTCACCTTGATGCCTTCGGCGGAGACGGTCTTGATGGCCTCGAGGCCCGCGGGGTCGATGGGGATCTTCACGACGACGTTGGGGTGCCAGGACGCCAGCTCCCGCGCCTCCTCGATGAGCTCCGGCGCCGTCCGGGAGGTGCACTCTGCGGAGACCGGCCCGTTCACGATCTCGCAGATCTCGATGACTTGCTCCCGGTACGTGCGCCCGCCGCCGGCCTCTTTCGCCATGAGCGTCGGGTTGGTGGTGACGCCGTGGATGACGCCCCAGCGCACGGCGGTGCGCACCTCCTCGATGTTCGCGGTGTCCAGGAACAGACGCATCAGTCACCTCCCGTCGTGCAACCAGTTTAGTACGGACGGAACACGGCCAGATAGACCATCGGCACGATGGCGAAGACGATGGCGAGGGAGAACACCAGGGCGACGTTGTCGCGGAGGGCGTCCTCGAGGCCCGGGGTCATGCGCTTCTGCTTCGCCGCCGCCAGCGCCTCCAGATGCACCTTCCGAAGCCCCGTCGCCAGCAGCGGAATACAGACCAGCAGCACGAACAGGTAGATCGCCTCGAGCGTGACGAGCCAGCCCGTCGTGATGATGTTCAGGCCGAGGTCCGCCGCCAGGATGACGCCGGTGACGCCGGCGAAGATGGTCCCGGGCAGCAGCGCCGTCTGGTGCGCTGAGAGCGCATCGTCGAACGACTGGGCCTTCCGGTCGAGGTCTTCGGCGCGGTAGCCGCGGTAGAGCGGCACGATGACGCCGCCGAGCCCGAACATCATGTAGAACAGCGCGAGGAAGTGCAGGCCGCGGAAGAGCTCCTCGGAACTCACCCCTGCGCGACGCTCCGGGAAGCCACCTTCGCCTCGGCCTCTTCCGCCGGCGTCTCGCCCCGAGCCCTGCGGACGGCCGCGGCGACGAACTCGCGGAAGAGCGGGTGCGGCCGGTTGGGACGCGACCGAAACTCCGGGTGGAACTGCGACCCCATCATGAAGGGGTGGTCCGCGATCTCGGCGATCTCGACCAGGCCCCGCTCCGGGTTGACGCCGCTGGCGATAAGCCCCGCGGCCTCGAACGCCTCGCGATAGCGCCCGTTGAACTCCCAGCGGTGGCGGTGGCGCTCGACGACGCTCTCGACCCCGTAGATCGCCGCCGCTTTCGTGCCGGGCACGAGGTCGCACCGGTAGCCCCCGAGGCGCATCGTCCCGCCGAGGTCTTCGATCCCCTCCTGCTCCGACAGCAGGCTGATGACGGGGTGCGGCGTGTCGGGGTCGAACTCGGTCGAGTTGGCGCCGGCGAGACCCAGCACGTTGCGCGCGAACTCGATGACCATGATCTGCATGCCGAGGCAGACGCCGAGATACGGCACGCGCTCCTCGCGGGCGAGGCGCGTGGCTTCGAGCTTCCCCTCGATGCCGCGGCCCCCGAACCCGGGGCACACCAGAATGCCGTCGAGCCCGCCCAGCAGCTCCGCCGCCGGCCGCTCCTCGAGGTCCTCCGAATGCACCCAGCGGATGTCGACGGCGACGTCGTTGGCGATGCCCGCGTGGATGAGCGCCTCTTTGATCGAGAGGTACGCATCGTGCAGCTCGACGTACTTGCCTACCACGCCGACGCTCACCCGCCCGGAGGGGTGCTGGAGGCGTTCGACCATGGCCCGCCACTCCGTCAGGTCGCGGGAGGGCGCAGGGAGCTTCATGAGCTCGATGATGTAGTCGCCCAAGCCCGCCTCTTCGAGCGCGATGGGCACCTCGTAGATGCTCGGCATCGTGGGCAGCGGGATGACGCCGCGCTGCTCGACGTCGCAGAAGAGCGCGATCTTCGCCTTCAGCTCCTGCGAGACCGGATGGTCCGCGCGGCACACGATGATGTCGGGGTGCACGCCCATGCTGCGCAGCTCACGGACGCTGTGCTGCGTCGGCTTCGTCTTGAGCTCGCGTGTCGAGGCGATGTACGGCAGGAACGTCACGTGGACGGAGAGCGTGTCCTCCGGGCGCTCCTCCCGACGGATCTGGCGGATGGCCTCGAGGAAGGGCTGTCCCTCGATGTCGCCCACGGTGCCGCCGACTTCGACGATGACGACCTCGGCCCCCGTCTCGCGGCCGATGGCGCGCACGCGGCTCTTGATCTCGTTGGTGACGTGCGGGATGGCCTGGATGGTGCGGCCGAGGAACTCGCCCCGCCGCTCTTTGGCGATGACGGCCTGGTAGATCTGCCCCGTGGTGACGGAGCTCAGCTTCGTCAGGTCCTGGTCGATGAACCGCTCGTAGTGGCCGAGGTCGAGGTCGGTCTCCGCGCCGTCCTGGGTGACGAACACCTCGCCGTGCTGGTAGGGCGACATGGTGCCCGGGTCGACGTTGAGGTAGGGGTCGAGCTTCTGGAGGGAGACGGTGACGCCGCGGGACTTCAGGATGCGGCCGATGGCCGCTGTCGTGATGCCCTTACCGACGGAGCTGACCACACCGCCGGTGACGAAGATGTACTTCGGCATGCCTGTCTGCCCCGGCCGGCCCGGGGCTCCACCCCGCAAACAAACGCGGCGCCGCTCCGCTCGGGGCGGAGTAGCGCCCGTCCATCATTCTACGGGCGCCGCCCTGCGCTGTCAACGGCGAAACCGTGTAACGGCGAAGGCGGACGCGCAGTTTCTCGTCGCGGCGGCTAGCCCCCGACCATGTTGATCATGAGCTCGACGCGATCGCCGTCCTTCAGCGGACGGTGGGGGTCTGCGTGCTCGTCGTTGACGATGACCACGATCGCGTCGGCCTCGTCGCCCGAAAAGCCCTCCGCGTGGATGAGGTCGATGGGACGGAGCCCTTCGCGAAAGGGCACCTCGTAGCTGTCCCTCCCGGAGAGGGAGCGCTCGGCCAGGAGGCTGTAGAGCTTCACGCGTACCACGGCATCAGGATAGCGCGCCGCATTTGCGCAGCGCTGATTGACGAAACGAAGGGCCGAAACCTATACTCGCACATGCTCCGGCGACGCCGGGGCGGCCCCTTTGTCGTTCCCCGGGGTGTCGGTTCAGAAGGGAGAAGCCGCCTCATGCTCAACGAAGCCGTCAACGGCAAGATCCTCAACGTCAATCTCTCGACCGGCGAGATCACCCCAGAGGAGCTGCCCGAGGAGCTGTACCGCCGCTACCTCGGGGGCTACGGCCTTGGGGCGCGCCTACTGTTCGACCGCATCCCGAAGGGCACCGACCCGCTCGGACCCGACAACATCCTCGGGCTCTTTCCGGGCCTGCTCACCGGGACGCCGCTCTTCGGGATCCGCTACCAGGCGGTCACGAAGTCGCCGAAGACCGGCGGGTGGGGCGACGCGAACGGCGGCGGCGATTTCGGGCCTCACCTGAAGTTCGCCGGCTGGGACGGCCTGCTCCTCTACGGCCAGGCCGAGAAGCCGGTGTACCTGCTCATCGAAGACGACAAGGCCGAGCTCCGCGACGCCTCCGACCTGTGGGGCATGATGGCCATCGATGTCGAGGAGAAGCTCAAGGAGCGGCACGGCAAGAAGGCGAGCGTCGCCTGCATCGGCCCGGCGGGGGAGAAGCTCTCGCTCATGGCGGGCATCTGCAACGAGCGAGGCCGGCTGGCCGCCCGCAGCGGCGTCGGCGCCGTGATGGGCTCTAAGCGGCTCAAGGCCGTCGTGGTCGTCGCCTCGAAGAAGATCCTCGGACAGCAGGCGGCGACGCCCCTCGTCAAGACCGCGCTCGCCGAATTCGCCGCGCCCGTCGCCGGGTTCTTCCGCAAGTACGGAACCACAGGCATCACCAATATGTCCGCGATGTCGGGCGACGCGCCCGTCAAGAACTGGGGCGGCGCCGGCATGGTCGACTTCCAGGCCGGCATGCAGCTCACCGGCGACGCCTTCAACGCCAAGATGGAGCGCACCTACGGCTGCTGGCACTGCCCGCTCTCCTGCGGCGCCGAGAGCGTCGAATCCGATAACCCGAAGTTCCCGTACCCGCGGCACACCCACCGGGCCGAGTACGAGACGGCGACCTCGTTCGGGACGCTTGCCCTGAACAGCGACCTCGACTCGCTGCAGTACGCCAACCACCTCTGCAACCAGTACGGGCTCGACACCATCTCCGCCGGGGCGACCATCGCCTTCGCCATCGAGTGCTACGAGAACGGCCTCATCTCGAAGGAGGACACGGACGGGCTCGACCTGCGCTGGGGCAACGCCGAGGCCATCATCGAGATGCTGCATAAGATCGGGAAGAAGGAGGGCATCGGCGAGCTCTTCGGTGACGGCATCCGCCGCGCGGCGGAGAAGCTCGGCGGCCGGGCGTGGGAGTTCGCCATGGAGGTCGGCGGCGAGGAGCTGCCGATGCACGACCCGAAGCTCCAGCCCGAGTACTTCACGACATACAAGCTCGACCCGACGCCGGCCCGGCACACGCAGTACGAGGGGGCCGCGCGCTCGGGCTGGAACATCCCGCCGGCGCCACAGGACCGCACCGTGTACGCCGGCCGCGGCGAGCACCACAAGGGCGCCTCAGAGTACATGCACGTCGTCAACGCCACCGGCCAGTGCATGTTCATCATGATGGCGGCGCCCAACCACCGGATCCCCGAGTGGGTCAACGCCATGACCGGATGGGACACCTCGATCGAGGAGCTTCGCCAGACGGGCGAGCGCATCGCCAACCTGCGGATGGCGTTCAACGTCCGCGAGGGCGATATCGTCACGCGGCGTCGCGTGCCCGGCCGTTTGGTGGGCAATCCGCCGCTCCAGGCCGGACCCCACAAGGACATCACCATCGACACGGAGACGATGCAGCGCGAGTTCCTACAGGCGTGCGACTGGGACCTGGAGACGGCGACGCCGAGCCGGCGCAAGCTCGAGTCCCTGGGCCTGGCCGACGTGGCGGAGGCCATCGGCGCGAAGTAGCGTCAGCTCTGAAGCGGAAGCAGACCGGCGAGGCCACCTCGTTCGCGCGGGGTGGCCTCGCCGCGTGCTCGCCACCGGGTCGCGGATGGCGGCGGACGGCCCTTGACGGAGGCTTCGTGCGGCGCTAGGCTTCGGATTGCTAGTGAACGTTCACTAACAACGGACGGAGCATCGCCGATGCCTCGAGCGAGGCGCCTGCCCGCTGCGGCGCGCCGCCGCCAGATTCTCGAGACCGCCCGCGCGACCTTCGCGCAGCAGGGCTATGAGAAGACGTCGACCGCCGACCTGGCCCGCGCGGCCGGGCTCTCGGAGGCCGCGCTCTACCGCCACTTCGCGGGTAAGAAGGAGCTGTTCCTCGAGGTCATCCGCTCGACCGGCCCGAAGCTCCTCGACATCTGGGAAGACATCTCGTACCAGGTCGAGGATCCGGTCGAGACGCTGTGGGCCATCGGCGTGCACTACTACGACCACCTCCGGAGCCACAGCGCGAACATGAAACTGCAGTTCCGCGCGCTCTCCGACGCCGACGACCCCGACATCCGCGAGGCGCTGAGGGCCAATTTCGCGGCGTTCGTCGACTTCGTGTCGGACACCCTCGAGGAGGGGAAGGTCCGGGGCATCGTGCGGCGGGAGGTCGACTCCCGCCTGGTCGCCTGGCAGTTCCTCGGCATCGGCCTCATGCTCGACACGCTTCACCTGCTCGGCTTCGACGACGAGATCGACCGCCGCGGCGTCGAGCAGTGGGGACGGCTGTACCTGGACGCCATCCGGGCGCGGCCGACGGAGCGGCGGCGCAACATCGCGGGTCTGCCGTTCCCGCTGGACGGCGTTCCGGTCTACGTCGGGGCGGCGGAGCCGCTGCCGGTGGCGCCGCCCGGGGCATCGATAGATACATTGACTCTTACGTAAGAGTTCGTAGAATGGTCGCCGCTGTCCGGCGGGTGGCCGCCGCAGCGCGGAGCGAGGGTTCGGCGCGTGGAGTTTCGCGACAGTCCGGAAGAGGCCGCATTCCGCAGGGAGGTCCGCGAGTTTATCGAGCGCGAGCTGCCGAAGGGCATCAGCCGGCGCGGCCTCACCGCCATGTTCGGCGGCGGCGGAACCGACACCGAGCTTTCCCCGGAGGAGTTCCGAGAGGCGCACCGGACCTGGATCCGCAAGCTCGCCGCCCGCGGCTGGATCGCCCCGGCCTGGCCCAAGGAGTACGGCGGCGCGGGCCTCTCCGTCATGCAGCAGTTCATCTTCAATCAGGAGATGGCCCGGGCGGGCGCGCCGCGGGGCGCGGGCCTGGGCATCGGCGTCGGCTGGGCCGGCCCGACCATCATCCTCTACGGGACCGAGGAGCAGAAGAAGCGCTGGCTGCCGGGCATCCTCTCGGGAGAGGAGTTCTGGTGCCAGGGGTTCAGCGAGCCCGGCGCCGGCTCCGACCTCGCCTCCCTCCAGACCCGCGCTGTCCGCGACGGCGACGACTACATCATCAACGGCCAGAAGATCTGGACCTCGGGCGCCCACATCGCCAAGTACATGATCCTCCTGGCCCGCACCGACCCCGACGCCCCCAAGCACAAGGGCATCAGCTACTTCGTCGTCGACATGAAGAGCCCGGGGATCACCGTGCGCCCGCTGGTCAACATGGCCGGCAACCACGACTTCAACGAGGTGTTCTTCGACAACGTCCGCGTGCCCAAAGAGAACCTGATCGGTGAGGAGAACCGCGGCTGGTATATCGGGACCACCACGCTGGACTTCGAGCGCTCCAACATCGCCACCAGCGTCTCCCACGGCCTCATGGTTCGCGACCTCATCGACTACGCCCGCCAGCGCGAGGGCGACCCCTCGGTCGCGCGGGCGCGGACGCTGCCCATGCAGATCGAGCTCGCCGACCGTCTCATCGAATCGGAGGTGGAGCAGCTCTTTTCGTACGCGGTCGTGTCGCTGCAGGCGCGAGGTCTCGTGCCCAACAAGGAGGCCTCGATCGCGAAGCTGTTCGGCTCCGAGCTCGACGTCCGCATCGCGGGGACGGCCCTCAAGCTGTTCGGGCTCTACGGGCAGCTCGACCGCGGGAGCCCGCACGCGCCGCTCGGGGGCCGGCCGGCCAGCGTGTACATGTACGCCACGACGAGCCCCATCGGCGGGGGCACGTCGGAGATTCAGCGGAACATCATCGCCCAGCGAGGACTGGGCCTGCCGCGGGCGTAGCCTGCGTCCGGAGGAGGCGACCATGGACTTTCGCGACACGCCAGAAGAAGCGGCCTTCCGAAAGGAGGTCTGCGACTTCCTCGACCGGGAGCTGCCCGACTCCCTGAAGAACGTCGACCCGCGGGAGGACCCGGGCGCGCTCCGCGAGGGGCTGCGCGAGTGGCGCAAGAAGCTCGCGGCCAAGGGCTGGATCGCCCCGGCCTGGCCCAAGGAGTACGGCGGCGCCGGCATGACCGTCATGCAGCAGTTCATCATGAACGAGGAGTTCGCCGAGCACCGCGCTCCCCAGGTCGGCGGCATGGGCGTCTCCATGGTCGGCCCGACGCTCATCGTGCACGGCAGCGAGGAGCAGAAGAAGGAGCACCTTCCGCGCATCCTGTCGGGCGAGGTGCAGTGGTGCCAGGGCTTCAGCGAGCCCGGCGCCGGCTCCGACCTCGCGTCTCTCCAGACGCGCGCCGTCCGCGACGGCGACGACTACGTCATCAACGGCCAGAAGATCTGGACCTCGGGCGCGCAGTTCGCCGACTGGATGTTCATGCTGGCCCGCACGGATCCGGAAGCGCCGAAGCACAAGGGCATCAGCTACTTCCTCGTCGACATGAAGTCGCCCGGGATCACCGTGCGGCCGCTGGTCAACATGGCGGGGAGCGCCGCCTTCAACGAGGTCTTCTTCGACAACGTCCGCGTGCCTGCCCGCAACCTCGTGGGCGAGGAGAACCGGGGCTGGTACATCGGCACCACGACGCTCGACTTCGAGCGCTCGAGCATCGGCAACGCCGTCGGCCTGCGGCAGACCATCGACGACCTCATCCGCTACGGGCGCGAGCACGCCGGGGACGGCACGAGCCGCCTCCTCCGCGAGCCGTCCATCCGCCTGGAGCTGGCGGACCGCTACGTCGAGGTCCACGTCGCCCGTCTCATGTCGTACCGGGTCATCTCGATGCAGGCGAAGGGCCTCATCCCGAACCACGAGGCGTCGATGACGAAGCTCTTCACCACGGAGTTGAGCCAGCGCATCGCCCGGACGGCCGTGAAGCTGCTCGGCCTGTACGGGCAGGTGTACGGCGAGCGGGCGCCGATGCGCGGGCGGTTCGAGCGGATGTACCTCCAGACCGTGGCCTCGACCATCGCCGGGGGCACGTCGGAGATTCAGCGGAACATCATCGCGACGCGGGGGCTGGGGTTGCCCCGCGACTGACAGAAAGGGACCGCAGATGGATTTTCGCGACACACCGGAAGAAGCCGCATTTCGCAAGGAAGTCCGCGAGTTCATCGAGAAGGAGGCGCCGAAGCCGCAGCCGGGCGTGAGCCGGGAAGAGGCGCTGATCCAGAACTGGCAG
>DATLZC010000041.1:0-8015 GCA_035574215.1 Dehalococcoidia bacterium
GCGCGAGGGCACTACAATAAGCCCAAACGTTCGATTCGCGCGAGCGCGACTCTTGACCACCCCGATCCGCCGGCAGTACCTGGACATCAAGCGGCGCTATCCACACGCCATCGTGCTGTTCCGGCTCGGCGACTTCTACGAGACATTCGACGACGACGCCGAGCTCTGCGCCCGGGAACTCGACATCACCCTCACATCCCGGCCGATGGGCAAGAATCTGCGCGTGCCGCTCGCGGGCATTCCGTACCACGCGCTCGAGGGATATCTGGCCAAGCTCATCGCCAAAGGCTACAAGGTCGCCATCTGCGAGCAGACCGGCGACGCCTCGGGGTCGAAGGGCCTCATGCCCCGGGAGGTCGTCCGCGTGGTGACGCCGGGCACGGTCCTCGAGGGGAATCTGCTCGACGAGCGGACCAACAACTACCTGGCGGCGCTGGCCCCACCGGCGCGGCGCCGCCCCAAAGGCGAGAACCCATGGACCGATGGGGAGGCCCCGGTGGGGCTCGCCTACGTGGACGTGAGCACCGGCGAATTCGTCGCGATGGAGGCGCCGGCGAACGAGGCGCTCGCTGAGCTCGAGCGCCTCGCAGTGGCCGAGGTCGTCATCCCGGAGGGCATTCCTGCTCCGACCACGCGGGCCCATGTGTCCACGTTCGATCCTTACTGGTTCGGTCTCGACGTCGCCGATGAGGGGCTGCGCCGCCAGTTCGGCGTGGCGTCGCTGGAGGCGTTCGGGCTGCGGGAGCGTCCCCTGGCGACGCGGGCCGCAGGCGCGGTTCTGGCGTACCTGCGGGAGCATCACCTCGCATCCCTTTCGCACATCCGGAACCTCACCGTCGGCCGTCCCGACGGCGCCATGGCGCTGGACCCGGTGGTGCTCCGGCATCTGGAAGTGTTCGAAGCCGGGAGGGACCGGCGACGTGACGGCTCGCTCCTCGCGACGCTCGACTTCACTGAGACGCCGATGGGGTCGCGGCTGTTACGCCGCCGGCTCGCGAGGCCGCTTCTGGACATCGCCGCCATCGACCGCCGGCTCGACGAGATCCAGGCGCTCCTCGACTACGGCCTCGTGCGGGCGCGGGCTCGCGAACTCCTTCGGCGAATGCCCGATCTCGAGCGGCTGGTCAGCCGGGTCAGCGCAGGTATGGCGAACCCGCGCGACCTCGTGGCGCTCCGGCGAGGACTGGAGACGGTCCCGGACCTGCGTGAGGCGCTGGAGGACGTCCCTGCGCTGGCGGCGCGGGAGCTCGCGCGGCGCCTCCGGCCGTGCGAGGACGCCGTCGCGGCCATCGCGCAGGCCATCAGCGACGACCCGCCGGCGTCGCTCGATGCCGGAGACGTCGTGCGTCCGGGCTTCTCGCAGGAGCTGGACAGCCTCCGGCTGATCACGCGCGACGTGCGCCGGTTTCTCGCCGAGCTCGAAGCAGGAGAGCGGCAGCGAACGGGCATCAAATCGCTCCGGGTCGGCTACAACAAGGTCTTCGGCTACTACATCGAGGTCAGCAAGGCGAACGCCGGCCTCGTCCCCGAGGACTACGAGCGGCGACAGACGCTGGTGAACGCCGAGCGGTACGTCACGCCGCAACTTCGCGACTACGAGAGCCAGCTCCTGACGGCGCGCGAGCGCATCGGAGAGCTGGAAACCGCGATCTTCCGTCAGGTGTGCGCTCAGATCGCCGCCCAGGCGGAGGCGATTCTCGCCACGGCGGCGGCGGTCGCCGAGCTGGACGTGGCCGCGGCGCTGGCGGAAGCGGCGTCCCGCTACGGGTATTGCCGCCCCGTGGTCGACGACTCCGACGTCATCATCATCCGCGACGGGCGGCACCCCACGGTCGAGCGGGCGCTGGGCGACGGCGTGTTCGTCCCGAACGACACCGAGCTGTCGAGTGACGGCGCCCAGATCGTCGTCATCACCGGGCCCAACATGGCCGGGAAATCGACGTACCTGCGTCAGGTGGCGCTCATCACGCTCATGGCGCAGTGCGGCTGTTTCGTGCCCGCCAGGGAGGCCCGCATCGGCCTCGTCGACCGCATCTTCACGCGCGTGGGCGCGCAGGACGACCTCGCGTCGGGGCAGTCGACCTTCATGGTCGAGATGCTGGAGACGGCGAACATTCTGCGGAACGCGACCCCTCGTTCGCTGGTCGTCCTCGACGAGATCGGCAGGGGAACGAGCACGTACGACGGGCTGGCCATCGCCCGCGCCGTGGTCGAGTACCTGCACAACACGCCGGAGGCGCGCGCCCGCACGCTCTTCGCGACGCACTACCACGAGCTCGTGGCGCTGGCCGACGCGTTGCCCCGGGTCCGGAACGCGACGGTGGCGGTGACGGAAGAGAACGGAAAGGTCGTCTTTCTCCACCGCATCGTGCCGGGAGCCGCCGACCGCAGCTACGGAGTGCACGTCGCGGAGCTGGCGGGCCTGCCGCGGGCGGTCGTCCGGCGGGCCCGTGAAGTGCTCGTGGCGCTGGAACGGAACGGCGCCGGCGCTCCGAGGCGGCGCCCGGCGCCGCTCGAGGAGCTGCCGCTGTTCGCGCCACCGGCGGCGTCGCCGCTCATCGAGGAGCTCGCCTCGCTCGATCCCGACAGCATGACGCCGCTCGAGGCCCTCACGAAGCTCTATGAGCTGCGGCGCAAGGCGAAGGGAGCGCAGCCGTCGTGACGATCCGGGTGCTTTCTCCGCTCGAGGCCGCCCGTATCGCCGCCGGTGAGGTCATCGAACGGCCGGCGTCCGTGGTCAAGGAGCTGATCGAGAACAGCCTCGACGCGGGCGCGAGCCGGATTTCGGTGGAGGTGCGGGAAGGCGGCCTCGCGCTCATCCGGGTCGTGGACGACGGCTGCGGGATCCCGCCGCACGAGCTCCGGCTGGCGTTCGAGCGGCACGCCACCAGCAAGCTCGCCTCGGAAGCCGACCTCCAGCGGATCGAGACCCTCGGCTTCCGGGGAGAGGCGCTGCCCAGCATCGCCGCGGCGGCGGATGTCGAAATCGTGTCGCGAGTGCCGGACAGCATGGAAGGACGTCGCCTCCTCTTCGAAGCGGGCGAAGCGGTCGAGGAGGGCCCGGAGGCCTCGCCGCCGGGCACGAGCGTCACCGTTCGAGGGCTGTTCCGGCGCCAACCGGCGCGCCTGAAGTTCGTCCGGTCGCCCGCCGCTGAGGCGGGACATATCGCCACCGTCGTCAGTCGCTACGCGCTCGCGTATCCGGAGGTGCAGTTCACCCTGCGGATCGACGGGCGGGTGGCGCTTCAGGCGCCGGGCACGGGCGATCCGAGGGACGCGGCAGCGGCGGTGTACGGACCCAGACTCGCGGGCGCGCTTGTGACCCTGCGGCCCGAGGCGGACCTCGACGCGCTCGGCATCGCCCTCGCGGGGCTCATCGCCCCGCCCGACGTCACGCGCGCGTCCCGGGCCGACGTGAGCCTCTTCCTGAACCGGCGCTGGGTGCGGAACCGCTCGCTCACGTTCGCGGTGGAGGAAGGGTACCAGGGGCAACTGCTGTCCGGCCGTCATCCGCTGGCCATCGTCCACCTGCGGCTGCCCCCCGACGAAGTCGATCCCAACGTCCATCCCACGAAGGCGGAGGTGCGGCTCCGGCGCGAGCGTGAGGTCCTCGGCGTCGTCCGGGACGCGGTCCGGGCGACCCTCGCGAGGCTCTCGGCGGCTCGCGCCGTCGCGCCAGCGACGCCTCCACCGCAAGACCCCGCTTCCGTCGGGTCCGGGGACACGAGGAAGCGGGAGGAACTCCGCCTCGCGTCCCCCGCGTACCAGTCGACGCTGGCGCCCTCGGGAGGAGACGAGACGGCCCGGCGCGAGGCCGGCGCTCGGCTCCCTGTCCTCAGGCCGGTAGGGCAGGTCGGCGCGCTGTACATCGTCGCCGAGTCGCCGGAAGGCATGTGTCTCATCGACCAGCACGCGGCGCACGAACGAGTGCTGTACGAGCGGTTCCTGGACGCGGTCGAGCGGAAGCGGCCGGATTCGCAGCCGCTTCTGGCGCCGGAGCCCGTCGAGCTCACGGCGCGGCACCGTGCCCTGGTAGCGGAGTACCTCGACGAGCTGCGCGCGCAGGGGTACGACCTCGAGCCATTCGGCGACGACGGCGTCTGGGCGCTGCGGGCGCTGCCGAGCGCGGTAGCGGGGCGCGACGCAGGGCGGTCGCTGACGGAGCTGTTGGACCTGCTCGAGCGCGAGGAGGGGATGGACGACCGCCGGCACCGCGTCGCGGCGTCCCTCGCGTGCCACGCCGCAGTGCGCGCCGGGCAGACGCTCTCCGACGCCGAGATGCGGGAGCTCATCGAGGCGCTCGAGGCGTGCCGGATGCCGCGCACCTGCCCTCACGGCAGACCCACGATGCTGCACCTGCGTTCCGACGACCTCGCGCGGGAGTTCCGGAGGAGATAGAAGATGCGCGCGTGGACCGTCCGCACGCCCGGACCCATCGAGTCGACGCCGCTAGCCCTCGAAGAGCGCCCCGTGCCCGAGCCGGAGCCGGACGAGGTCTTGCTCCGCGTGCTCGCCTGCGGGGTCTGTCGGACCGACCTGCATGTCGCCGAGGGCGAGCTGCCGCCCGTGCGCGAATCGGTGACGCCCGGACACCAGATCGTGGGCGTCATCGAACGGCTCGGCGCCGACGTACGCGGGCTCTCCGTGGGACAGCGGGTCGGCGTCACCTGGCTCGCGTCGGCCTGCGGCCGGTGCGCCCTCTGCGTCGAGGGAAAGGAGAACCTGTGCGACCGGGCCACGTTCACCGGCTACCACGTCGACGGCGGGTATGCGGAGTACGCCGTCGCGAGGGCGGCCTACGTCTTCCCGATCCCCGACGCCATCCCTGACCTCGAGGCGGCGCCGCTTCTGTGCGCAGGCGTGATCGGGTATCGGGCGCTCCGGCTGGCGAACGCGCAGCGAGCGCGGCGACTCGGGCTGGTCGGCTTCGGGGCGTCGGCGCACCTGGCGATCCAGGTGGCCCGCTACTGGGGCTGCGACGTCTACGTGTTCACCCGGGGCGAGGCGCACCAGCGGTTCGCGCGCGAGATGGGCGCGGTCTGGGCGGGGGAGGCGTCGGACGACCCCGGGGTAGGGCTCGATAGTGCGATCATCTTCGCGCCGGCGGGCGACCTCGTCCCGCAGATGCTCGACCGCCTCGCGAGAGGCGGCACGCTCGCCATCAACGCCGTGTACATGACGCCCATTCCGTCCTTCGACTACCGGCGGCTGTACTGGGAGAAGGAGATACGCTCCGTGGCCAACGTGACGCGGGAAGACGCGCACGCGTTCCTCGCGCTCGCCGCGAAGATTCCCGTGCGGGCGAACGTCCAGCCGTACGCGTTCGAGGACGCGAACCCGGCCCTGCAGGACCTCAAAGCGGGCAGGGTGGAGGGCGCCGCCGTCCTGCGGGTGTCGTGAGGCTCACGCCGCCGCCTGGCGTCGGAGGTCCTGCGCCTGACGGACCTTCGCCAGCGCCACGGCGGCCCGCCCGACCGAAGGGAAGACGGCGATCCCCTGGCGGGCGGCCTCTTCGTGGAACGCGACGGTCGCGTCCATCCCTTGTACCGACAGCGGCGGCCTGGCCACCACCACCAGGGGCTTGCCAGTCTCCCGCATCACCTCGCCCATCACGCGCGCCTGATCCTGCGCCATCTTGACCAGATCTGGCGCGCCGCGGGTCGGGCCCCAGCCGAACCCCGTGTGGTACAGCACGACATCGATAACGTCGGCTTCGGCGACGATGCGAATGGTGTTCGCGATGGCTTCGTTGCCCTGTGGGCCCCAGCCCACGTTCGTGTCGACGGGATTGCGTACGCTCGTGCCAGCGACGGGGGTGAACTCCATGAGCTTCCGCTGGATGTGATCCGGCAGGACCGGCACGTCGAGACCCGCGCTGGCCACTTCGTCGGCGGCGAGCACGCTGTGGCCGCCGCCACCGCCGACAATGGCGACGCCCGGGCCGGGCAGCGACTTCAGGAAGCGCATGGCGGTGACCGTATCGACGAGCTCCTCCATCGTGTCGACGCGGACGGCGCCCGCCTGGCGACACACGGCGTCGAAAATCTGGAGCGAGCCCGCCAGGCTCCCCGTGTGCGAAGCGGTCGCCCGGCCGCCGGCGTCGGTGCGGCCGCCCTTGAGGATCACGACCGGCTTGCGCGAGGCCGCGTACCGGAGGACCTCCAGAAAGCGGCGTCCGTCCTTCACCCCTTCGATGTACGCCGCGATGACCTCCGTGTCGGGGTCCTCGGCGCAATAGGCGAAGAAATCGATTTCGCGCAGATCGGCGCCGTTGCCGTACGAGATGACCTTGCTGTAGCGGACGCCGCGCGCGCCCGCCGTGCGACAGAAGTCGCCGGCGTTGGCCCCGCTCTGGGAGATGAACGCCACCGTTCCGGGCTCCTTCGGCATGCCCGGCATGAACGAGAGGCCGCTCGCGGGGACATAGAGGCCCATGCAGTTGGGCCCGATGACCCTGATACCGAGCTCGCGGCAGCGCTCGAGAATCCTTCGCTCGAGCGCCGCGCGCTCCTCGTCGCCAGTCTCGCTGAACCCGGCGGTGAAGAAGTGGATCGTGCGCACGCCCTTGACGGCGGCGTCTTCGATCATCTGAGGCACCAGATGCGCCGGAATGGACGAGATGACGTAGTCCACCTCGCCCGGGACGTCACGCAGGCTGGGATAGCAAGGCAGGCCGTTGATTTCGGTCGCCTTGGGGTTGACGGGATAGAGGGCTCCAGAGAAGCCCATCTCCTGGATCGACTCCACGAAGCCGCCGGGGCCGCCGCTGGTGCTGGCGCCGACGACGGCGACGGATCGAGGGTGGAACAGGTAGTCGAGGGCTTCGTACGCCGACGTTCCAGTTGTCGTGGTCAACGCTTCTCGCCTCCTCTGGGTCGCGGCGGATGTCCGCGCCCACCCGCGAGGCCGCGGGGGAGCCGTCCGCACGGGTTCACTCGAGACCGAGTTCCCGCCGGACGCGATGGACCGCCTTCATCATCACACGCAGCTTCTGTTCGGCTTCCTCCGGAGTGCGGGTCTTCAGACCGCAGTCGGGGTCGATGTACAGGCGATGCGGCGGCAGCACCTCGAGACCCAGACGGATGCCCCGCACCACTTCGTCCTCCGACTCGATCAGGTGGCTGTGGACGTCGATGACGCCCCACGCGATCTCCTTTTCGTTGGGAATGCCGCGCTTGAACAGGTCGACGAGGTCGTAGCCGCTGTTGGCCATCTCGAGGTCGAACTGCTGGACCGGCATGTCGAAGAAGCGCGGGTACACCGACGCGAAGTCGCCGTAGCAGATGTGGGTGATGGTATGCGCCTTCAGCCCGTCGGTGACGATGCCCATCGCCTCAATGGCCAGGTCGAGGTCCTCGAGCCGGGTCGACAGCGCCGGTTCATCGATCTGGATGTACTGCGCGCCCGCTTCGTCGAGGACGCGCGCCTCCCGATGGATGGCCTCGGCCATGGCGAGCACGGCGTCGCGGCGGGTGTCGTACCCTTCGATGAACGACCACTCGACCATCGTGTACGGCCCCGTGAGCATGCCCTTCACGGGCCTGTCCGTCAGCCGCTGGGCAAATTCCCACATCTCGAGGGTCATGGGCCGAACCCAGCGGACCTTCTCCTTGATGATCGGCTTGTGGTAGTAGCGGTTGCCGTAGGACCGCACCAGCCCGCCGATCTCCATGCCTTCGAGCTGCTCGGCGAAGTAGGCCACCATATCGCCCCGCGCCATCTCCCCGTCCACCAGGATGTCGAGGCCGATATCCTCTTGCAGGCGAATGACCTCCTCCGTGGCCTTGCGTTCGAGGGCATGCAGCTCCTCGGCGCCGAGCCGTCCAGCGGCGTGCTGGTTCCGCGCGCGGACGAGATAGTCCGGCTTCGGAAAGCTTCCGACGGTGGTTGTGAGCAGGCCTTTGGGCGTCATGTGAGCGACTCCTCCGCCTTGCGAACGCCCTCGACCATGCGGCGCAACTTCGCTTCCGCGACCTCGCGCGGCAGGAATTCGAGGCCGCTCGTCGGATTCACGT
>DATLZC010000042.1:0-3743 GCA_035574215.1 Dehalococcoidia bacterium
GTTCGACCGGCTGGGCATCCCCGAGGCCGAGCGGAAGTTCCTCGCGGGCGTGGGCGCTCAGTACGACTCGGAGGTCGTCTACCACAACATCCGCGAGGACCTGGCGAAGCAGGGCGTGATCTTCGTCGACACCGACACCGCCGTGCGCGAGTACCCGGACCTGGTGCGGCAGTACTTCGGCACGGTCGTGCCGGCGAACGACAACAAGTTCGCTGCGCTCAACAGCGCAGTGTGGTCGGGCGGAAGCTTCATCTACGTGCCGGAGGGCGTGAAGGTGGAGATTCCGCTCCAGGCGTACTTCCGCATCAACGCGGAGAACATCGGGCAGTTCGAGCGGACGCTCATCATCGCCTCCCCCGGGAGCTACGTCCACTACGTCGAGGGCTGTACGGCGCCCATCTACACCACGGACGCCTTGCACAGCGCCGTGGTCGAGATCATCGTCCAGGAGGGCGCCCGCGTCCGCTACACGACGATTCAGAACTGGTCCACGAACGTGTTCAACCTGGTGACCAAGCGGGCGGTGGCGTACAAGGACGCCGTCATGGAGTGGGTCGACGGCAACCTGGGCTCGAAGCTCACTATGAAGTACCCGAGCGTCTTCCTCATGGAGCCGGGCGCCCACGGGGAGATCCTCTCGCTCGCGTTCGCCGGCCCCGGCCAGCATCAGGACGCTGGCGGCAAGATCATCCACGCCGCTCCCCACACCACGTCGGTCATCACCTCGAAGTCCATCAGCAAGGGCGGCGGGCGCACCAGCTACCGCGGCTACCTCAAGGTGTACCCCGGGGCCGAGGACGTGAAGTCCACGGTGCGCTGCGACGCGCTCCTGCTCGACGAGAAGTCGCGGTCGGATACCTACCCGATCATGGAGATCGACGAGGACCGGGTGACCATCGGCCACGAGGCGACGGTGTCCAAGGTGGGGGAGGAGCAGCTCTTCTACCTGATGAGCCGGGGCATCGACGAGACGGAGGCCACGAAGATGATCGTGAACGGCTTCGTCGAGCCCATCGTCAAGGAGCTCCCCATGGAGTACGCCGTGGAGCTCAACCGGCTCATCGAGCTGCAGATGGAGGGCGCCGTCGGCTAGGGCCGGTGGCGTGATTCGAGGAGTGAACGTGACGAGCGACGTTGTCGTGCCTGGTCTGAGCGCGGAAGCGGTGCGCGAGATCGCGCGCACGCGCGACGAGCCCTCGTGGCTCCGCGAGCGGCGGATGGCCGCGTGGGAGCGCTTCCAGGCGCTGCCGATGCCCGATCCGTACCAGGAGGAGTGGCGGCGGCTCGACCACAGCCGGATCGGCCTCAACGGCGTGCGGCCGTTCGCCGGCGCGCCCGGCCCCGTGTCGCGCCCGGCGGACCTGCCGGCGGCGATGCGCGCGCTCTGGGACGAGCGTGAGGAAACCGCTGGAAGGGTCCTCCAGCACAACTCGGAGGTCGTGCACCAGGGGCTGGACGAGGCGCTGCGGACGCAGGGCGTCGTGTTCTGCGACCTGCACACCGCCGCCCGCGAACACGAAGGGCTGGTGCGCGATCGGCTGGGAACCATCGTTCCTGACGACGAATGGAAGTACGTGGCGCTGAACGCCGCGCTGTGGAGCGGGGGCGCGTTCGTCTATGTGCCCCGAGGCGTCGAGATCGAGCTCCCGCTCACGTTCGGCGTCGGCGTGACGGGGCCCGGCCTCGCGGTCTTCCCGCGGCTGCTGGTGATCGCCGAGCGCGACGCGCGCGTCACCCTCATCGATGAGGCGTGGTCGCCGACGCTCGAAGGGCGCGGTTTCGCGAGCGGCGTGGTCGAGCTCTTCGCGGAGGACGGCGCGGCCATCCGGTACGTGAACGTGCAGCGCTGGGGCCGCCACGTCAACAACTTCGCGACGATCCGGGCCAGGCTGGGGCGCGACGCGCAATTCCTGGCCATTATGGTCGGCATCGGCGGCGACATCACGCGGCACACGTTGGAGGTGACGCTGGACCAGCCCGGGGCGCGGTCGGAGTTCCTCGGCGTGAGCTTCGGCGATGGGAGCCAGCATTTCGACTACACGACGCTGCAGGACCACATCGCCGAGCACACGGTGAGCGACCTGCTCTTCAAGGCGGCGCTGAAGGACCGTGCGCAGGATGTGTGGTACGGTGTGGTGCGTATCCGGCCGACGGCGCACAACGCCGAGGCGAACCAGACCAGCCGCAACCTGCTGCTGAGCGACCATGCGCGCGCCGCTCCCATCCCGATCCTCGAGATCGAGGCGTGGGATGTGACGCGGTGCAGCCACGGTGCGACCGCGGGCCCGGTGGACCCGGAACAGCTCTTCTATCTGCAGTCGCGCGGCATCCCCCGGCCCGAAGCCGAGCGGCTGCTCGTGGAGGGCTTCTTCGCAGACGTGCTGGAGCGCATCCCGTCGGAGGCTCTGCGGGGCCGCGTGGCGCGGGCGCTCGACGAAAAGCTGGCAGGAGGACGATGAAGAGATGGCGCTGGTGACGGTAGCCCGAGTGTCGGACGTGGCGCCGGGGACGGTGAAGTACGTCGAGGCGAACGGCGCCCGCATCGCTCTGTGCAACGTCGACGGAAGGTTCTACGCCATCGACGATGTGTGTACGCACGACGGCGGGCCGCTGGACCAGGGCTACCTTGAGGGCACGACCATCGAGTGCCCGCGGCACGGCGCGCGGTTCGACGTTACCACCGGGCGGGTGTTGGCGCTTCCCGCCGTGCTGCCGTTGAAGACGTACCGGGTCGAAGTCGATGGCGACGAAGTGAAGGTCGAGGTCTGATGACGACAGCGCGAGGCGGAACGCCCGAACGGGACCTCTGGAACGGACGCGGCGACGTGCCGTTCGACGTCGCGCGGGTGCGCCGCGACTTCCCCATCCTCGAGCGGACCGTCAGAGGCAGGCCGCTGGTGTATCTGGACAACGCGGCGACGACGCAGAAGCCGCGCCAGGTCATCGACGCGCTCGTCCGCTACTACGAGGGATACAACGCCAACATCCACCGCGGGCTGCACACGCTCGCCGAAGAAGCCACCGCGGCGTACGAGGACGCGCGGGCCCGGGTGGCGCGCTTCATCGGCGCCCCGGGGCCGGAATGCGTGGTCTTCACCCGCAACACGACCGAGTCCATCAACCTGGTGGCGCAGGCGTGGGGACGCGCCAACCTGAAGCGCGACGACGAGATCGTCATCACCGCGATGGAGCACCACAGCGACATCATCCCGTGGCAGCTCGTCGCGCGCGAGACGGGCGCCACGATTCGCGTCATCCCTATCGATGACGACGGCGAGCTCGTGTGGGAGGAGGCCGAGCGCATCATCGGTCCGCGCACGAAGGTCGTGGCCGCCGCGCATATGTCGAACGTGCTCGGCACGATCAACGACGTCGCTCGGCTCGCGCGGCTCGCGCACGCCGTGGGCGCGATCGTGGTGGTGGACGGCGCGCAGAGCGTTCCCCACCTCCCGGTCAGCGTGCGGGAGCTCGACTGCGACTTCCTGGCGTTTTCCGCCCACAAGATGCTCGGGCCGACGGGCGTGGGCGCGCTGTATGGCAGACGCGAGCTGCTCGAGAACATGGAGCCGTTCCTGGGTGGCGGCGAGATGATCCGCAGGGTCGACTACACCACGGCGACGTGGAACGACATCCCGTGGAAGTTCGAGGCGGGCACGCCGAACATCGCGGACGTCATCGCCTTCGGAGCGGCCATCGACTACCTCGAGCGGCTCGGGATGGGCGCCGTTCGGGCCCACGAGATC
>DATLZC010000043.1:0-3212 GCA_035574215.1 Dehalococcoidia bacterium
GGCACCTCGAACACTTCGTCGTAGCCCCGGCGCACGCACTCCAGATTCTCGCGGACGACCTGCTCGCTGCGGCGGCCGAACTGCTTTCGCAGGAACTGCTCGACCCGCTTGAAGAGCTGCTCGCGGCCGATGCCCGCCTGACGCGCGTAGGGCGTCGCCCGCAGGAAGACGCCCAGCAGGACGATGCCCTGCATCCGCACGACCAGGTCTGGGCTCGACGCCACCGAGCGGGCGATGGCCGCCGTGTCCAGAGCCAGCACGCGGATTCGCCGCCGGCGGATCTCGTCCTGAACCCATCCGGGGAAGGCGTTCCACACGCCTTCGGGCGTCGTCTCGCTCGATTGCACAAAGATCGTGCCGCCCTCCTGCAGGCCGTCGAGGGCCAGCCGCGAACGGAACGCGTTGACGTCGTTCACGACGAGGAACTCGACCCACTCGAGCTCGCAGTGCGTGCGGATGTGGGCGTCGGCGAGCGTGAGGAAGTAGTTCGTCGGCAATCCCTTCTTCTCGGAGCCGTACTTCGGGTAGGCCTGCACATGGACGCCGAACAGCGCTGCCGCCACCTCGGCGATGAGCTTGTTGGTGGTGATGGAGCCGAAGCCGCCGACGGAGTGGCCGCGCATTGAGAACGCCCCCGCCGGACGGATGTCCGGCCGCTCGTCGCTGTGGATGGCCAGGGGGTGGCTGATGCCCACCGTGAAGAGACGCCTCCCTCGCGCTTGCATGTTCTCGACGATGGCCACGATGTGCCGCGGCCGGATGTCGCGCCCGCCGAGGCCGCCCGTGCCCGAATACACCTCCGGGATGCGGTCCACCTCGGGATACCCCTCTGCGCCGGACGCCGCGTCCGCGAACGACGCCTTGATCTCGGCGGTGAGCGGGTTGGACTGGGCGAGGGGCACGTCGAGTCGCTCGAGCACGCTGAACGAGCGAACGCCCCGGAGCGCCTCCACCACCTCCGGCCCCGGGAACGGCCGAAACGACGTCACGGCGAGCACGCCGACGGGCGGGCCGCCACGCTGGCGAAGCCAGTCCACGGTGGCCATGGCCGTCTCGGCGGCGGACCCCATCGCCACGACGGCGTACTCGGCGTCGTCCAGCCGGTAGGGCCGGACGAGCCCGTACGAGCGCCCGGTGAGCCTCGTGAACTCCGTCATGGCCTCCTGGAGCGCCTCACGGACGTGGTCGTAGTAGAAGCGCTGCGCGATCTTGCCCTTCATGTAGCTGTCCTGGTTCTGCACGACGCCCGACTGGACACCACTGTAAGGGTCGAACAGCGGACGCAGCCGCTCGGCGGGCGGCCCGACGAATCGCTCCATGAGCTCGGGTTCGGGCAGCAGGAGGCTCTCGAGGGTATGCGTGGTCACGAAGCCGTCCTGCACGTTGAAGAAGGGCGTCCGGCTGGACTCCGCCGCCCTTCGGGCGATGAGCGCCAGGTCCGCGGCCTCCTGCGCGTTCATGGCGAACAGCATGCCCCAGCCCGTGTCCGCGACGCCCATGACGTCATCGTGGCCGGCGTGGACGTTGAGCGAGTGGGATGTGAGCGCCCGCGCGCCGATGTGAAAGACGACCGGCAGACGCTTGCCGGCGATGGTGTACAGGACCTCCTTCATGAGGATGAGGCCCTGTCCGGATGTGAAGTTGCTCACCCGGCCGCCCGCGGCGGCGAAGCCCTCGCACGCCGACGCCGAGCTGTGCTCGGACTCGGGCTCGAGAAAGACCAGCGGTTCGCCCCAGAGGTTCGTGGCGCCGTTGGCGACGGCGACCTCGTACGCCTGGCCCATGCCGGTGGACGGCGTGATGGGGTAAGCGCAGGCGCCCTGCGTGACGTGCGTTTCCACGTAGGCCACGGCGGTGGCGCCGTCGGCCGTCGCCGGGATGCCCGGAAACGGCGCCCGCGCGCTCGAACCGTTGCCCATGTGGCGCCTCCTCGGCTCAGGCCGCCTCGACCTGTCCACGATCCAGTATCGACGGCCCTGAACGCCGTCACAATGCGCGAGGACCCCGAACAGGCGCCCTAGCGACGTTCGCCGCCGAATTCGGCCCGAACGGCCTGTCCGTTCGGGCTACGGACGGACAGGCTCGCTGCGGCGGACGGCGGCGACCTCGACCGGCTTGTCGGTACGCGCGAGAACCGGCATGCTGGTGGCCACCCGCCGAATCCGAGTCGCGCCGATGCTGGACCCGCACCTGACCCGCTATCTGCTGCGCTATCGCTGGCGCTACCTCCTCGGCTTCGTCGCGCTGCTCTCGGCGTCCCTCGTAGTCATGCTGCCCCCGGTGGCGCTCCGGCACGCCATCGACAGCATCGCCGAAGGCACGACCAGAACCCAGCTCGCGCGGTACGCGCTCCTCATCCTCGCGCTCGCGCTGGTCGAGAGCGTCCTGCGTTTCGCCGCGCGCCACCTCGTCTCGGGCACGTCCCGGCGGGTCGAGTACGAGCTCCGCAACGACCTGGCGGCCAAGCTGATGGAGCTGGATCAGAGCTTTTATGTCAAATCACACACCGGCGACCTCATGGCCCGCTGCACCAACGACCTCCAGGTCGTCCGCGACCTCGTCGGCCCTGCGCTCATCGATATCCTCCGCACCTTCACCATGATCCTCATCGGGTTCGGGTTCCTGCTCAGCATCGACCTTCGCCTCGCCCTCATCGCCATCGCCTATTTCCCGTTCGTCGCCGCCGTCATCGTCTACTTCCGCTCGACAGTGGAGGCGAAGTTCCAGGCGGTGCAGGACCAGTTCGGCGAGCTCGCCAACCACGTGCAGGAGAACATCTCGGGGATCCGTACCATCAAGGCGTACGCGCAGGAGGAGGCGGAAACGCAGGCCTTCGCGCGGGCGAACCGCGAGATGCTGAAGCGGTCGCTGTCGTGGGCGTACTACACGGGGGCGATGTGGCCCCTCATGGCCGCGATGGCGGGCGCCTCGACAGCGCTCGTGCTCTGGTTCGGCGGCCACGACGTGGTCTCCGGGCGCATCACCATCGGCGAGTTCGTTCAGTTCAACAGCTACCTGGGCATCCTCGCCAACCCGCTCATGTCGCTGGGGTGGACCGTGAATGCCTGGCAGCAGGGCACGGCCTCCATGCGCCGCATCGCCGACGTGCTGACGACGCGCCCCGCCGTGCGCGAGCCGCGCACGCCGACGCGTCTCGAGCGGGTCCGCGGCGACATCGAATTCAGGCGGGTCACGTTCGGGTACCTGCCCGG